>DASPUE010000259.1:0-5920 GCA_035623055.1 Gemmatimonadales bacterium | reverse complement strand
CATCAAGCCGGAGTGGCATATCCGGATGCAGGCGGCGTTCCAGGCGCACAACGACAGCGCCATTTCCAAGACTTGCAACTTCGCCAACGATGCCACGGAGGAGTACGTCGAGGAGATTTACCGCCTCGCCTACGCGCTGGGGTGCAAGGGCGTGACCGTGTACCGCGATGGCAGCCGCGAGATGCAGGTCCTCTCCACCGGTTCCACCGCGAAGAAAGTCGCGGAGCAGGCGACCACCACGGGCCGGGCCGAGGCCCGCTCGGATCTGGGCGGCATGGTGGAGGCCGGCGCCGGCGACGCGCGTGCCAGCTCTGCCGACCTGCACGGCGAAATGGCCGAGCTGCGGGCGGAGAACGAACGGCTCCGGAAGCTGGTGCTGGACCTCGAAGCTGAAAACCTGCAGCGCCGTCAGAAGCGCTCTCGGCCCGACATCCTCCGGGGCACCACGCGACGCATCGAGACGCCGCTCGGCACCCTGTACGTCACGATCACCGAGGATGATCGCGGCCAGCCCTTCGAGATCTTCATGAGCCTCGGCAAGGCCGGTGGCGCGCTGATGGCCGACGTGGAAGCGCTCGGTCGGCTGATCTCGCTGGCGCTCCGCTCCGGGATCCCGATGCGGGAAATCCATCGGCAGGTGCGTGGCATCAGCTCGGACCGCTCCATCGGCCTCGGCCCCAACAAGGTGATGTCGGTGCCGGACGCCGTGGGAATCGCGATCGAAAAGTGGCTCCAGGAGAAGCAGGGGATCCAGCAGGAGCTCCTGCCGGGTGTCGCCCCGGCCGCCGGGACCGTGCCGACGATGGCCCAGATCCAAGAGGTCGTCACCCCGCGGGGCGAGCAGCTGCAACTCGGCCACCAGCAGCCGGTGCTCACTGGTGCCTGTCCCGATTGCGGCTCGCAGCTGGAATTCGCAGAAGGGTGCATGAAATGCCACGTGTGCGGATTCTCGGAGTGCGGCTGATCACCGACCTCGGCGTCGGAGGCTGACGCTGCTGCCGGAGCCAGCCACGGGGGCGGACTCGACATCCGCCCCCGTGCTTGTTTTCATCACTGTGTCCTGCCCCGCTGCCCGACCTAGTCCGGTTTCGGAGGGCTCACCTGATGGACTACGCGATCACCGAGATCACCGACGCCGATGTCCCCCGCGCCGGGTCGCCGTTGTTCCAACACCTGCTCGATACCTACGCCTCGGAAACCAACAAGACCGCCTCGGTATGGCGGGAGATCCGGGACGACCAGCTCGCATTCCGCCCCCATGCCCGGAGCAGCACGCTGCGGGAGATTCTGGCCCATCAGATCCTTTCCGAACGCCGTTTCTTCGCCGAGTTCATCGGCCTCGAGGAACCCGCGGTCTCGACCCTGCTGCCCCCAGGGGACGCGCCGGGAGTGGGCGCGTACCTCGAGCGGTTTGTGAGCCTCGCCCGACCCCGTCTCACGGCGCTGGCGGGGCGCGACCAGGACTACTGGCTGGCCGCGGTCCCCTTCTTCGACGTCCGCCGCGAGCGGATCTGGGTGTTCTGGCGCCGGGTGCTGCACTCCGCCCACCACCGGGCCCAGGTCGGCGTCGCCCTGCGGCTGCTGGAGGACCGGGTGCCGCCGACCTACGGGCCGACGGCTGACGTCACCTGGAAAGGCGCGGACCCGACGCGCACCACCGCGGCCGCCGAGCGGCGCGGCGCCTGACGGCGGGCGGCCAACTGGTGCGTCGCGCCCGCGCGCGCTACCTTCGCCTCTGCTCATCGAACCATTTCCCCAGGAGCCCCGCCGATGCCCGAACAGCCCGGTGATCTCAAACCGATCAAGCCGGCGCGGATCGCGACCGAGATCGCCAAGCTTTCCGCCGCCCGCCGCGAAGGCGAGATCCAGGCATCCGAGTACGATCAGCGCTTCGCTCGCATGATTCAGGAGCTTCGTGAGCGTCACATTGACGGCACCCGCGACGATATCATCGCGGCGCTGAAGCCACTCCTCTCCAGCGGCGAGATCACCGAGAAGGAACACTTCCGTCTGCTGGCTCAGCTCGGGATGAAGTAATGACCACGCCCCCGCCGCTCGGTGCCCTCGAGATGACCGTCGAGGCGGGGGATGGGCTCCTCTTGAAGGGTGCGCTGGTCTATCCGGAGCTCCCATCCGCGGCGCAATATCCGCTCGCCGTCCTCGCCCACCAGTATCCCGCAACCGCCGACAGTTTCGCGCCGCTGATCGAAGATCTGCTTGACCTCGGTGTCGCCACCCTCGCCTTCGACCAGCGGGGTCACGGCGCCTCGACGGTCGGCCGGGGCGGGCCGTTGGTCATTGATTCGCCCCTGGGCTTCACCGCGGACGCCTTCGGAGCTGCCTTCGTCAGCAGCGCGGGCAAGGTCGGATTCAACCGCATCGACGACGATGTGATCCGAGTGGCGAGCTGGGGGGCCTGTCAGAGTTTCGTCGATAGCAGCCGCATCATGCTCGTTGGCGCCAGCGTCGGTGGCACTGGGGTGACGCTCGCCGCGCCGCGGGTCCCCGAGCTTCGCGCCCTGCTCACCTTTGGGGCGGCCGGCGAGCTGGTGTGGGGCCCCGACGGCCGGCAGAAGGGGCGGAAGGCGATGGAGCGACTGTCGGCCCCGGCCTTGCACACCAGTGCGCAGGATGATCCGTTCTCCGCGGCCCTCAACGCCCAGGCTTGGAGCGAAGGACTGCCCAAGGCGAAGACCAAGATCGTCCCCGGCACCGGACACGCCATGGCCATCTACTACGAGGTGCGCGGCGCCGTGCGAGATTTTGTGAAGCGCTCGTTGTTCTAGCCGTGCGTACCCGCCTCCTCGGTCCCGGCGCCCAGCCGGTATCGGTCATCGGCTATGGCGGCATGCACCTGTCGATCACCGACCGCCCCCCGGAGCCCGAGGGGATACGGGTGCTCCATGCGGCGCTCGATGCGGGTATGACCCTCATCGACACGGCCGATGCCTATTGTCTGGAGGCCTCGGAGACCGGACACAATGAGCGGCTCATCGCCCAGGCTCTCAAGAGCTGGGGTGGGGCCTGCGACCGGATCGTGGTGGCCACCAAGGGCGGCATTGTCCGGCACCACGGGCGCTGGGATCGAGACGGCCGGCCGGCGCACCTCAAGGCGGCGTGTGAGGCCTCTCTCCGATCGCTCGGCGTCGACCAAATCGCTTTGTACCAGTTGCACGCCCCCGATCCCGCCGTCCCATTCGAGGATAGCGTCGGCGCTCTGGCCGACCTCAAGCGGGATGGGAAGATCCGCTGGGTCGGCCTGTCCAACGTCTCGGTCGATCAGATCCGGAGCGCGGCCGCCATCACGCCGGTGGCCTCGGTGCAGAACCGGTTGAATCCGTTCTTCCGCGAGGCGCTGACCGACGGGGTGGTCGCGCACTGCGCGGCTCAGGGCATCGGATTCCTCGCCTATAGCCCGACCGGTGGCGGGCGGCTCACCCGAAAACTCCCCGAGCATCCAATCCTCGCCGCGATTGGCCGGCGGCTCGGCGTCACCGCCCACACGGTGTGCCTGGCGTGGGTATTGGCACAGGGGCCATCCGTCATCGCGATCCCGAGCGCCCGCCGGATCGAGCACGCTCAGGCTAGTGCCGCAGCGGCCGAGGTGAGCCTCAAGCCGGCCGATCTGGCCGCGATTACCGAAGCGGACTTCGATCGGAGCTAGCGGCCTTTCGGCGGGGATATATTTCCGCCATGACTGTCCCCATTCGTCGTCATAGCGTCACCGCCCTGGTCGGTGACGTCCCGGTCGGCGGCGCGCACCCGATCGTGGTGCAGTCGATGACCAATACCGATACCGCCGACGTTCCGGGAACGGTCCGTCAGGTGGCGGCCCTTGCCCGGGCCGGCAGTCAGCTGGTGCGGGTGACCGTCAACAACGAATCGGCGGCCGCAGCCGTTCCCGCCATCGTGACCCAGCTGGCAGACCAGGGCGTGACGGTCCCGATCATCGGGGACTTTCACTACAACGGGCACCTCCTGCTGACGCAGTACCCCGACTGTGCCCGGGCGCTCGCCAAGTATCGGATCAATCCTGGCAACGTCGGCGGCAAGCGGGCCGACCAGAACTTCCGCGCCATCATCCAGGTAGCCCTCGCCAACGACAAGCCGGTGCGGATCGGTGTGAACTGGGGCTCGCTGGACCAGATCCTCCTCACCGAATTGATGGACGCAAACGCCCGGCTCTCGACCCCACGCGACGCCCGCGACGTTATGATGGACGCGATGGTCGAAAGCGCGATCCGCTCCGCGCTCCAAGCGGAAGCCATCGGCATGCGCCACGATCGGATCCTGCTCAGCGCCAAGGTGTCGGGAGTGCAGGATCTGGTGGACGTCTATCGGATGCTCGCTGGTCGCGCGGACTATCCCCTCCATCTGGGACTGACCGAGGCGGGGATGGGGATGAAGGGCATCGTGGCGAGCGCCGCCGGACTCAGCATCCTTCTCCAGGAAGGGATCGGCGACACCATTCGCGTCTCCCTGACTCCCAAGCCCGGCGGCGACCGGACCGAGGAGGTGCTCGTCGCCCAGCAGATCCTCCAGTCGCTCGGCCTCCGGAGCTTCAGTCCTCAGGTGACCGCCTGTCCCGGGTGCGGCCGTACCACCAGCACATTCTTCCAGCAGATGGCGGAGGACATCCAGGGCTATCTCCGCGAGCGGATGCCTGGTTGGCGGGGTCGCTATCGGGGCGTGGAGGAGCTCAAGGTGGCGGTCATGGGCTGCGTGGTAAACGGTCCCGGCGAATCGAAGCACGCCAATATCGGCATCTCGCTGCCAGGCACCTTCGAGGAACCGAAGGCGCCGGTGTACGTGGACGGGAGACTCCTGGTCACGCTCAAGGGCGAGACGATCGTCCCCGACTTCCTGAAGATTCTGGACGAGTACGTCGAAAGCCGGTATGGCGCTCCAACTTGATGTAGTCCTCCGCGACCGGCCCCTGTGGGGGCTGGTCAGCATGTTCGCCGCCGGCCTCGTCACCAGCCTCACCCCCTGCGTCTATCCCATGATTCCGATCGTGGCCGGCGTGCTCGGCGGAGCTGGCGCGGTGGAGCGCACCCGGGCGCGGGCGATTGGATACACCCTCACCTACGTCCTCGGCCTGGCGCTCGTCTACGCGAGCCTCGGGCTCCTCGCGGGGCTCACCGGTTCCCTCTTCGGCGCCGTCAGCTCGAATCGATGGGCCTATTTCACCGTCGGCAATCTCCTGCTGATCTTCGCCCTGGCGATGCTGGACGTCTTCCCGGTCTCAGTGCCGAGTCGGGTGCTCAACTGGGCGGGGCGTTTCGGCGGCGGCTCGTATCTCGGGGTCTTCGCGATGGGAGCTACCTCCGGCCTGGTCGCGGCGCCGTGCGGCGCCCCGGCCTTTGCCGCCGCGCTCACCTTCGTCACAGCTACCAGGAGTGCCGTGCTCGGGTTCCTGTATCTGTTCGTCTTCTCCATCGGCATGTCCGCGCTCCTGGTCGCGACCGGACTCCTCAGCGGGTTCGCCGGAGCGCTCCCGAGCGGGGGCAGATGGACGGTCTGGGTCAAGCGGGCCGCCGGCGTGGTCCTCCTCGCCATGGCGGAGTATTACTTCATTCAGATGGGGAGGGTGTCATGATGGCCAAGCTCTGGCGTGCTGTGCTGACCTGTGGAACTCTGGCCGTCCTGGCCGCGGGCGCGCTGGCGGCCCAGGACGATGCCGGGATCAAGATCGGGTCGGCTGCGCCGGTGGTGACCGTCAACGATCTGGACGGCAAGCCGGTGGATTTCGGACAGTGGGTGGGAAAGAAGCCCGTGTTGGTCGAGTTCTGGGCGACCTGGTGCTCGAATTGCGAGGAGCTGCTGCCTCGACTCCGGGCCGCCCGGAATCAGGTAGGGGACCGGGTGGAGTTCCTCGCGGTCAATGTGACCGTCAACCAGACGCCGGAGCGGGTGCGAC
>DASPUE010000258.1:0-5360 GCA_035623055.1 Gemmatimonadales bacterium | reverse complement strand
CGGCGATAGCGCTCGGCGGGTCACTCCGGACAACCTGCGCGGCTCCGCTCCCGAGTGGAGTCACGATGGCCGCTGGATCTATTTCCTGTCTGGCCGGGAAAAGGCGCCGCCCCGTGTCTTCGCGGTGGAACTCGCCACCGGCCAGCTTCGGCCTGTGACCGATTCGGTGTCGCCGATCCAGGATTTCGCGCTCTCCCCCGATGGGAAGTGGCTGTTCTGGGCGATGGTGCGGCGGGACCAGCTGGACCTGGTCGCGGCGCGGCTGGACAGCGTCGGCTCGATCACTCCGACGACCTGGAGCATTTTCAATACGCCGCAGGACGAGATGATTCCCCGGTTCGCGGCCGGTACGGGTGACCTGTACTTCATCCGCCGGCAGCGCTCGGGGAGAAATAGCGTTACTCTGATGCGGTTCCCGATGAGCGCCACGGTGCCGGAAGAGGTGACCCATATGCCCGACGGTTTCGTGGCCTATGCGGTCTCGCCCGACGGGTCGAAGATCGTGGTCGTAGCGCCGCGCGAGGATCCCCGGTCCAAACGGATCCGGAAGGCGGTCTACTTGCTGGAGCCGCGGGGCGGGGCGCCGCCGGGAATGACGCTGTTGTACGATGACCTGAACGCCGATACCGGCGCGCCGTCGTTCGCGCCCTGAGGACCGCGATGGGCACCTCCGCCATCTCCACCTGCCCCAGCTGCGGCAAGCCGCTCCAGACCGGGGCGCGCTTCTGCATGGAGTGCGGGGCGGCGACGGGGGCGGGGCCGGGAGGCGCGACGGTCGCTGCCTCCGCCAACACCCAGGTGGGGATGATGGCTGGTGCCCTGGGCGAGGCGGAGCGACAGCGTCACCTGCAACAGCTCCTGATGGATGCGACCGTCGGGGAGTTCGAGATCCTGGGGGAGTTGGGCCGGGGCGGCATGGCTACGGTCTATCTCGCCCACGACATCGCGCTCGACCGGAAAGTCGCCGTCAAGGTGATCGCGCCGGCGCTGCTCACTACGCCCGGCTCCGCCGAGCGCTTCAAGCGGGAGGCGCGGACCTCCGCGGCGCTCAGCCATCCTCACATCATCCCGATCCACGCGGTGCGGGAGACGTCGCAGCTCCTGTTCTTCGTGATGAAGTGCGTGGAGGGACGCTCCCTCGACGACATCATCCGCAAGCGCGGCCCGCTGCCGATCCGCATGGTGCAGGCGATTCTCATCGAAGTGGGCCAGGCCCTTGCCTACGCCCATCGCCGGGGCATCGTGCATCGCGACATCAAGCCCGCCAACATCATGCTCGATGGCGATGGCTGGGCGATGGTGACCGACTTCGGGATCGCCAAGGTCCTCGATTCCGACGCGCTCACCGTCTCCGGAACGATGATCGGAACTCCGTTCTACATGAGCCCGGAGCAGTGCGCCGGCAAGCCGGTCTCCGGCGCCTCCGACCAGTACTCGCTCGGCGTCGTTGCCTACGAGATGCTGACCGGCCATCCGCCGTTCTCTGGCGAGACCATCATGGAGATCATGAAGGGCCACTTCTTCGAGGCTCCCCGGCCGGTGGAAGAAGAGCGCCCCGACTGTCCTCCGGGCCTCGCCATCATGGTGAACCGGATGCTCGCCAAGGAACCGGCGGACCGCTGGGCCACAATGGACGAGGCGCTCGCCGCCATGAACGCGCCTCCCATCACTGCCGACGATCCGGTACGGTCGGAGATGAGCGCCCTGGCGCGCTCCAGCGCGGCGATGAAGCTGCTGAGCCGCCTGAGCGTGCCGGTAAGCCCGGTGCCTTCCGGCTGGACGCCCCGGTGGCGAAGTGCCCGCGCCGAAACGGATGACATCGAAGAAGGACCCCGGCGGAGCGGCTGGAAGACAGCCGTCGCCGTGGTGGGAGGCCTCGCCGTGCTGGCCGGCGGGGGAACCGCGGCGGCCGTGTACTTCCGCCACGCCGCATCCCAGGCGGTGCCAACACCGGCGCCGCCGCCCGCGACTCCGGCGCCCGCCGTTGTCCCTCCGCCGACCGACAGCGGAACAGCCGCGAAGCTCGACACCACCGCCAAGCCAGCGCCCGATACCTCAGCCAAGGCCCCGACCGCGGTGGTGCAGGCACCCCCGTCCAAGCCCGCGCCCGACCCTCGTCTGGCCCAGGACCGCGACGACTACGCGAGCAGCGTGGAAGGGGTGCTGAACGACGATTGGAAGACGCTGGACTCCGGCGGGCCGGATGTGGGCGAGGACGATCGGACCCGCTTCACGGTGACGGTCAAGCCGAATGGCTCTCTGGACGACATCAAGGCCCTGGACCCGAATTCCCCCATGAAGGGGCCCGCGCTGGGCTGCCTCATCCGGGCCGAATTCCCTCCGCTTCCCTCATCGCTGGCGAAGGCGGGGAGCCTCAAGGCCCGGATCACGTTCAATAAGCATGGGGTGGCGGTGGTGCCGTTGTGAGCGTGCAGCGTTCAGCGTTCAGCGCACAGGGGCGCTACACGCTGCACGCTGTCCGCTGCACGCTACGACCGCAGCGCCCCCCACACCCCCGGCAGCGCTCCGATCAGCCACATGATCGCCCCCGCGACCGCGGCCCGGCTGATCGGAATCTTCCCCACCACCGATAGCCCGATCACGTACAACGCGGTCACCCACAGAGTGAACACGTCGATCCGCCCGACGATCGCCAGCAGCAGGGGATTCGTGGTGTTGGCATCGAGGAAGCGGCCGACGCCGAGGGTGACGCTATAGCGTGAGGTGATGGCTTCATCTGGAAGAAAGGGCAGTTGGGCGGCGTTCACCACCGCTTCCAGCACCCGGGGAAAGAGACCGTACGTCGCCACCATGGTGGCCTGGCCGATCTCGGCCTTGCTGTCCACCAGCTTCCCCACAAACCAGAGCAGCACGCCGAGGATGAGGGGCGCGAAGAGGCCGTAGAATCCCACCACCACGTACACGAACTTCTTGGCGACCTCCTTCCCCTGCAGCATCTGCGCTTCGGTGAGCTGCGGGTTCTGCTTCATCGCCTGGGCCATCCCCCGCTTGAACTCCGCATCGAACACCGGCTCCATCAGGCCGCGGAACGCGAAGGAAAGCGCCACGATCAGGACCACGAACACCAGCAGGGCCAGTCCGAACGCCGGCGTCTCCCGGCGGCGCTCGAACACCGCCCTGGGCGCGTAGAAGATCTCCAGCAGGTCTTCCCAAACGGAGGGCGGACGCTCGGCGGGGGCGGCGGCGGTCATGGGCTATTCTGGGTTAGGGTGTGGCTCAGAACGTATTGCCGGACCCGGAAGTGTCAAACCACTTCATTATCCCATTCCTCCCGTTCTTTTCACTGTCCCGTTCGTTTACACCCCTGCAAACGGCCCCCATTCACGGCCTCGACGCTGTGGCGTAGGCCATTTGCTTGTACAAGGTTACGCGCGTTCGATCCAACCCCTTTCGGGGCCTTTCCATTATTGGCCTTGTTCTTGCCCCCTCACCTTCGCCCTCACTCAGTTTCTTGTCGCCCATCCGGCTTCCTGCCGGGGAGGTGCGAACATGCGGATCCTGATTGTAGAAGACTCCCCTCTGGTGCAGCGGATGTACGGGCTCGCCTTCCCGCATCGCCTGCATCAGCTCGTCACCGCGCCCAACGGCCGCGAGGCTCTCGCGATCCTGGACACGGCGCTCGAGCCGTTTGACCTGATTCTGCTGGACCTGCGCATGCCGGACATGAACGGCGTGGAGTTTCTCTCCGCCCTGCAGCGGCGCCCGACGGCGATGATCCCGGTGGTGCTCACCACCGCCGAAGCGCCCGACTCGCGGCTGGTGGCGGAGGCCCGGGCCCTCGGCCCCGCGGCCGTGGTGCACAAGCCGTGGAAGCCGCTCGCGCTCCAGGAAGTGGTGCGCCAGGTGCTGCCGGAGGCCATCGTATGACCGCCGGCCGGACCTTTCTGGTCGTGGACGACTCCCGTCTCCACCACCAGATGTACCGGCTCATCTTCAGTCGCCCCGCGCTCGCCGGCTCCACCCTGCTGCACGCCTACGATGGCCGCGATGGGTACGCCCAGCTCCTGGCCCATCCCGAACTCACCATGGTCTTCCTCGACCTCAACATGCCGGGGATGACCGGACTGGAATTCCTGGATCGGCGCCGGGACGAGCGGCTGCATTTGCAGGTCCCTGTCGTCCTGGTCACCACCGAATCGTCCGCGGAGGACGAGGCGCGAGGACTCGCCGCCGGAGCCGCCGCGTATCTCCGCAAACCGTTCACTCCCGAGCAGCTCGAGGCGCTGGTCGTCAGGATGACCCAGCGCGCTTCGGCCGCCGCGAGCGGGTCGTGAGCGCCCCCGACAATCCCTTCGCCAGCCTCATGGCGGACTACGTCGGCGAGTGTCTCCCACTTGCCGAAGAGGTCGTGGAGCGGGTCATCGCGTTGGAGCGTCTCTGGGCCGCCGGCGCCGAGTGGCAGGAGACCCACGCACCGCTCAAGGGATTGCTCCATACCGTGAAGGGCAACTCCGCGATGATGGGGCTGGCGCCCCTGCAGGAGTTGGCCCATGTGCTGGAAGATCTGGTCGGCCTGCTTGGCGGCGAGGCCGAGGGGCGGCGCGCCGGCGCGGCTCTGCTGGTGCGCGGCGCCGGTCTGCTCACTGACCTGATCCGCGGCGCCACCGCCGGTCCGATTCCCGAGATCATCCCCGCCGAATTCGCCGAAGAGGTGCGGGCGTTCCTCCAGGCCGAGCAGGGCTCGCGGGAGGATTCCCAGGTGGAGCGTCGGATGCAGGAGCAGCGCCAGGTCGACCGGCGGGCCACCCGCGCCGTGGGTGAGTTCGGCGGCGACGGCACCATCACCACGATCCGGGTCGATTCCCATCGTCTCGACGCCCTGCTGGAGTATCTGGGCGAGGCGATGATCGCCCAGGCCAGTCTCCGGGACGCGGCGCGCCCGCTCCTCAATCGCCGCCGCGCCACCGACGAGAGCGCCGCTATCGACCAGGCGATCCTCGGCCTCGAGCGCACCCTCAAGCGCCTCGAAGGGGCCTTGATGGAGACGAGGCTCCTGCCGGTCTCCACGCTGTTCGGGCGATTCACCCGCCAGGTGCGGGATCTCGCCCACTCGGAGGCCCGTCAGGTTCGGCTGGAAGTGGCCGGCGGCGAGACACGCCTCGACAAGACCATCATCGACCGGCTGGGTGAGCCGCTGGTCCATCTCCTCACCAACGCCATCGTCCACGGGATCGAGACTCCCGAGGAGCGAGCCGCCGTCGGCAAGCCGGTGGAAGCGGTCATCTCGCTCCGCGCGGTGCAGCGCTCCGACCGGGTGCTGCTCACCGTGAGCGACGATGGCCGCGGCCTCGATACCGATCGGATCCTGGTCCGGGCGCGGGCCCTCGGCCTGGCGCCGG
>DASPUE010000257.1:0-8574 GCA_035623055.1 Gemmatimonadales bacterium | reverse complement strand
GCCGGGCGACGGTGCCCGAAGTGGCTCTGCGCTACAATCACTACTTCTCATCCAGGGTCCGGCCGATCGGTCGTCTGCTGACCGCGACACTCGCGGTGGATTCCACCAATGCGCTGATCGGGCCGCTGGTCGAGACCCTCGTGCAACAGGGAAGGGCCGGTCTCCTGGAATGGTGGAACACCCAGGACTATGCCAGCATCGTCACGGCTCTCTTCGCCTTCGACCGCGCCATGCGGGCCGGGCAGGCGCGGCCGTTCACCGTCCGTGGCGGCGGCCGGACACTGTTCACCTCAGCCGGCAGTTCCGCGGCGGGCCACCCCGCCATCGGAGACTCGGCCGTCGCCCTGACGGGACTTATCTCGGACGCCGGCCAGGGGAAGTCCGCGGTGCGGGTGTCACTCTCATCCGACGGCGCCGGCGCGCCGATCTTCTACTATCTCACCGTGCGCGAAGTGCCGAAGGCGCGGCCTCTGAACCCGGAAGACCAGGGGATCAAAGTGGAGCGCTGGTATGAGCGCTACGACAAAGCGGACCCGGTGATCAGCGTCGCCGAGGGCGAACTGGTGCGGGTCCGCTTGCGCCTGACGGTGCCAGCTGATCGCCAGTTCGTCATCCTCGACGACGCGCTCCCAGCTGGCTTGGAGGCGATTGATCTCAGCCTGCACACCGCCAGCCTCACGCCCGGTCCCGGCGTGAACCAGCAGACTCGCTACCTCGCGCCTGAGGAGGCCGAGGGCGAAGAGGCCGGCGAAGGAGGCGGTGACCAGGACCGGTGGTACTACGGCAGCTGGGACAGCGGCTGGTGGTCGCCGTTCGATCATAAGGAGATCCGCGACGACCGGGTGATGTACTCCGCCACCGTGCTCTGGGCCGGGACCTACAACGTGACCTATCTCGCCAGGGCCACGACCCCGGGTACGTTCGTACGACCTCCCGCGCATGCCGAAGAGATGTACAACCCGGCGGTCTATGGCCGGAGCGACGGTGGGGTGTTCACCGTCAACCAGAAGTAGGCGAAGGCGACACGCGAGATGAATCCGATACCGCGAGCGACGCTTTGGCTGACCAGGCGCCCGATCCTGCACGGTCTGGCCGTCGCCGGCCTCTCCGGTCTGGCAGCCTTCGGCGCATGGGTCGAGCGAGGACTGCCGGATGGGCTCCTCGCCCCGATGCTGACCCAGAGCCTGAGCATCGAGGATCGGCACGGGCTGGTGCTGCGGACGACTCGGGCGGCGGACGGAAGCCTGTCGGCATGGGTCTCCCTCGAGCGGATGGACCCCGACCTGCCGCGCGCGTTCGTAGCGGTCGAGGACCAGCGCTTCTTCCGCCATCACGGAATCGATCCGCGGGCGGTGCTGCGGGCGATTCGCGACAACCTCGCGCATCGGCGCGTCGTGTCGGGCGCATCGACGATTTCGATGCAGCTCGCCCGCCTGGTGCACCCGGTGGGCCATGGCGCGATCGACAAGCTGGTGCAGGCCGCGTGGGCACTCCGGCTCGAGGCTCACCTCACCAAGAACCAGATTCTGGAGCAGTACCTCAATCGCGTGCCGCTGGGCCAGGGAGCCATCGGGGTTCCCGCGGCCATGCGGCTGTACTTCAACGCTTCGGCGGAGCAGGCGAGTCTTGGCCAGGCGGCCCTGCTCGCCGCTTTGGCCAGGGCACCGTCCAGCCAGAATCCGCTGGTCGCACCCTCGCGAGCCGCCGCGCGTCGCTCTCTCGGACTCCAGGCGCTGCAGGCCCAGGGATACGCCACGCACGAGGAGGTTGAGCGGGCGGATCGTGAGCCGCTGCTCGGGACCGATCGAGCCACGCCTTTTCTGGCGCCGCATTTCACCAGTCGTCTGCTCTTGTGGGCGGAGAACGCCGGGCGCCAGCTCGCGGGAACTTGGCGCACCTCGCTGGATCTGGGGCTGCAAGCTGCACTGGAAGACGAAGTGCGCCATACGGTCGACCAGCTCGCCGACCGGGGCGCCAGACAGGCTGCCGTGGTGGTTCTGGACAATCGGAACGGACAGATCCTTGCCTGGGTAGGGTCCCCGGATTTCTGGGCCGATACGGCGGGCCAGGTCGACATGGTGGTCAGCCCGCGGCAGCCCGGCTCGGCCCTCAAACCATTCCTGTACGCGCTGGCCTTCGATCGGGGCGCGACCGCCGCGACGGTGCTCGCCGACATCGCCACCACCTACCAGACCTCTGCCGGTCCCTACCACCCACGCAACTACGATCGCAGATACCATGGACCGGTACGAGCGCGGGAGGCGCTGGCCAGTTCCTACAATGTGCCCGCGGTTGAGTTGGCGGATCGCATCGGCTACGCCACGCTGCTGCACGGACTGCAGGCGGCGGGCTTCGCGTCGCTCGGGCGGAATCCCGAGTACTATGGCCTGGGGCTCGCCCTCGGCAACGGTGACGTGACGCTCCTCGAACTTGCCAATGGATATCGGGCACTCGCGAACGGCGGGATGTGGACTCCCACTCGCTGGTGGGCCGATGCGGATGCTGCCGCGGGTGGCCCCGGTGTCCGAGTGGTCTCCGAGCGGGCGGCGGCATTGGCACTCGACATTCTCGCCGATCCCGACGCGCGGATTCCCGGGTTCGGATTGCGGACGCCATTCGACTGGCCCTTCCGGGTTGCGGCGAAGACCGGCACAAGCCGCCATTTTACCGATAACTGGGCTGCCGCAGTGACCCAGGGATTCACCGTCGCTGTGTGGGTCGGGAATTTCAGCGGGCGGCCGATGGAGGGGGTGAGTGGGGTGTCCGGCGCCGGACCGCTGCTGCACCGGGCCGTACTGGTGACGGCGACGCGGTACCCCGCGGGAGACCTTCCACGAGCCAGCGACGTCGGGCTGATCCCGGTCAAGGTATGCCGCACCTCTGGTCTGCTCGCATCGCCGGAGTGCCCGACCACAACCGAGTATTTCATGCCTGGCACCGCGCCGGACCACGTCTGCGATTGGCATCGGGGAGGCACAGTTCATCTTCCGCTGGAATATGCCGAATGGGCCGCGACGGAACGGGACGCGGCATTCGCGCCCGAGGTGCAGCCGGTCAGCAGCCGTGGTGGATCAGTCACGCGGCTGACCATCATTTCTCCGGAGCAGGGTGACCTCTATCGGATCCCACCTGGTGTGGAGTCGCGCTACGCATCCATTGCGCTCCGTGCCGCGGGCGCGGCAAGGCCCGAAGACATTCGCTGGTACGTCGACGGGCGACACGTAGGCGGCCCGAGGTGGATCCTGGTGCCCGGCCGCCATCAGATCCGTGCCGAAACCGGCCGAGAGCGCGCGGATGTCACCATCATAGTGGAGCAGCCATGACCCTCCCGAAGCGCAGGCTGGGATCTGACGGACCGGAGATCACCACCGTTGGGTTCGGCGCCTGGGCGGTTGGTGGCGGTGGGTGGTCCTACGGATGGGGCCCGCAGGACGACGCCCAGTCCGTGGCCGCGATGCGACGAGCGCTCGAGCTGGGAGTCGACTGGATCGACACCGCCGCAGTCTACGGCCTCGGGCATTCCGAGACGATCGTGGGCCGATTCCTCAAGGAAACGGCGGCGGCCCAGCGGCCGCTGGTGTTCACCAAGGGCGGCCTTCCTGGCGATCCCAAGACCCCGATGGCCGAGGTGGCCCAGAATCTCCAGCCGGCCTCGATCCGCCGCGAATGCGAGGCATCGCTTCGGCGGCTCGGTGTGGAGCGTATCGATCTCTACCAGTTCCATTGGCCTGACGAGACCGGCGCCGCGGTCGAGGATTCCTGGGCCGAGATGGGGAGACTGATCGAGGCAGGAAAGGTGCGCTTCGGCGGGGTATCCAACTTCGGCGTGGATCTGCTCGAGCGGTGCGAGGTGCGGCGGCACGTCACCTCGCTCCAGCCTCCTTTCTCGCTCATCCGGCGCCAGGCCGCGGCCGACGTAATTCCCTGGTGCGCCCGTCACGGCACTGGAGTCATTGTGTACAGCCCGATGCAGGCGGGGATCCTCACCGATGATTTCAGCCGGGCGCGGGTGGACCGCATGGCGGCGGACGACTGGCGACGCCGGGCCCAGGACTTTCGTTCGCCGAGACTGGAGAAGAACCTGGTGTTGCGGGACGCGCTCCGGCCGGTCGCGGCTCGGCATGGTGCGACGATCTCCGACGTGGCGATCGCCTGGACGCTGACGTGGCCCGGAGTAACGGCTGCCATCGTCGGGGCCCGGAGCGCCACACAGGTGGATGGTTGGATTGGCGGTGCCTCGCTGTCGCTCTCCGACTCCGATCTCGATGAGATCGCCAAGGTGATCGACCAGAGCGGCGCGGGGAGCGGGCCGGCCCGGCCATGGCGCTGAAGCCGCGATCTCACTCCGGACGGTACACCCTCATGGCGATTCGTCCTATTGCAGTCCTGGGCCTGCTCACGGCAGTTCCTCAATGGCTGGTCGCGCAGGCCGTACCGCCTCTCGATCAACTCGCCATCCGCCTGGCCGCGATGACCGCGGTCTCCGGATACGAGCGCGCGATGGGTGACACGCTGCTCACGCTGCTCCCAGGCGCGACTCGCGATCGCGTGGGCAATATCGTGCTGACACTGGGCGCCGGAGAGCCGCGGATTCTGGTGGCCTGTCCGATCGACGAGCCGGGCTTGGTGGTGGGCGGCATCCGCCCGGACGGATATCTGACCCTCCGTCGAGTCGGCCCCAGTCCCGGCCCGCTCGCCGATCAGCAGTTGGAGGGACAGCGGGTGACCGTGTTCGGGCGGAGCGGACCGATCCCGGGCGTGGTTGGGGTTCGCTCGGTTCACCTGACGCGCGGGCGCAGCATGGGCGATACACCCTTCACGTTCGATGATGCCTATCTGGACGTCGGGGCGGACAGCGCAGCCCAAGTGGCCCGCCTTGGTATCGAGGTGCTTTCGCCAGTCGCCCGAGCCAAGGAGCCGACGAGGTACGGGGACACCCTGCTCGCCGCACCAGTTGCGGGCCGCCGTGCCGCCATGGCCGCTCTGCTTCTCGCTGCGCGCGCGACACGGGCCGCCCGAGGCACGGTCATGGTCGCGTTCGTCGTGGAGCAGAGTTTCACGCGACGCGGGCTGCTGTCGATCGTACGGACCAAGGGCCCATTCGCCCAGACGCTGCTGATTGATCCCTCCGCGGCGGCCGGATCTCCGGGTGGCAATGCGGCCCCGGATCCTGATTTGCCGTCGAAGCCGGAACTGTGGGGCCTGGGCCTCCGGTATCCGGGGACGCCGGTAGAAACGGTATCGCTCCAGGAGGCTGAACGCCTCGAGCTCAAACTGCGGGCCCGGCTCGGAGGTGGGGAATGATCACTCTCCGTGATGTCGGGTTCGTCCTCGCGTGCTGCGCCTGGGTACCTGCCGCGGCTCAGACTCCTGCCACGGTCGCGGAAGGGGAGCGAGTCGTGGCGGGCCTGGTGGAGAGCTATGGTGTTTCCGGATCGGAGGGGCCGGTCCGGGAACTCGTCCTGAAACAGCTGCCGCCCTGGGCGCACGTGGAGACCGATACGGCGGGGAACCTCTGGGTGCGGGCGGGGTCGGGCGATCCGGTCGTCGTCTTTGTGGCGCACCTGGACGAGATCGGCTGGCGGGTGACGGGAGTCCGTGAAGATGGGCAGCTACTGCTCGAATCCCGAGGCGGTTTCTTCCCCTCGTTGTACGAGGCGGAACCGGCGCTGGTCCATACCCCGCGCGGCATCGTGCCGGGGGTGTTTCCGCCGCGGGACTCGGTGGTGCCGCGGCGCGCTCCCGGTGCCCTCCGGGTAGATGTCGGTACTACGACTCGGGAGGCGACCGCTGCCCTCGGCATTTCCCCTGGCGCGACGGTGACGATGCCGAAGCGCTACGTCCGGCTGGCGGGAACCCGGGCGACCGGACGGGCATTCGATGACCGGGTTGGCTGCACCGCGCTGTTACTGGCGCTCCGCCGCCTCGATCCGGCGCGGCTCAAGCACCAGGTGATCTTCGTCTGGAGTGTGCGGGAGGAGATCGGGCTCGAGGGTGCCCGAGCGGTAGCGAATGCCCTCGGGGCGGCACCGGCGCGCGTGCACGCTATCGACACCTTCGTCTCGGCGGATGCGCCCCTCGAACTCAAGGCGTACGGGTACGCCCCACTCGGTCAGGGTCCGGTGATCCGTGCGCTCGACAACAGCTCCGCCACGCCGCCACCATTGGTGGACTCGCTACGGCAACTCGTGCAGCGAGCGGGGATCCCGCTGCAGTACGGCACCACCAGCGGTGGGAACGATGGCTCGACGTTCCTTCCCTGGGGAGTGCCGGATGTCGCGATCGGCTGGCCGCTCCGCTATTCCCATTCACCGGCGGAGGTGATCGATCTCCGGGACCTCGCGAATCTCGCGGAGCTGGTCCGGACGATCGCCGAGCGGTGGTAGGGCCGGCAAATCAGTGAACAGGGGCGGGCCGACGACCCGCCCCTCACCCGTTACTGCACATCAAAGTCGGCACTGCCGGCCGGCGCGCCGTTCAGCTGCACTTCGATCCGGTACTTGCCCTTGGGCCATGGGGTCGCCTTGGCGATATGGAACTCGATCGCGGCCGGCCCGGTGGTGGTGATCGTCTGGGAGGTCTCGTTCACCGGCGTCAGGCTACCATCCTTCTTCACATAGCTCCACTTCGCCCCGACGCTGGCGTTGCTGCCGACGCCGGTGGTCCCCACCGAGGCGTAGATGGTGTCCTTCACGCCGAAGGCGGTCACCGGCGTGCCGACCATCTTCGCACTGTCGACGCTCTTGCCGAGCGTGACGCCGGCGACCGCGAGGGGTGCGGGCGGCGGGGGAGGCGCAGGCTGGGCCGGCGCCTCCGCAGGCTTCGGGGCCTCCTTCTTGGCGCAGCCCCCCGCCATGAGGGTCAGGGCGGCGAGGGCGACGGCTCTGGTGGTGCGGGTGTTCCGGCTCATGTTCGGGTTCCTCTCGTTCAGGCACCGGGGATCTTGAGGACCTGCCCAGGGAAGATGAGATCGGGGTTCTTGATGGTGTCCTTGTTCGCCTCGTAGATCCGGTTCCACTGCTTGGCATCCCCGTAGAACTGCTTGGCGATCTTGGAGAGGCTGTCGCCCTTGGCGACGGTGTAGGTGCGTCCGCTCTTGGCGTCCGCGGCCGAGGAGCTGCCGCCACTCACGTCGGAGAAATCTGGGTCGTTGGGGGCCATGGGACCCTCCGGGGGAAGGGGTGGGCGCGGCGCGGCGTGGTGCCGCGCCGGCGACGTTCCAAGGCTATGGGCCGGCACCCACTTGCGCCATGATTTGCATAATGCATATTTATCCGCATGAAGACTGTGGCCCTCGCCTTCTCCGGCGGCCTCGATACCTCGTTCTGCGTCCCCCACCTCCGCGACCTCGGCTGGGCGGTCCATACCGTCTATGTGGACACCGGCGGCGCCACCGCCGCCGAGCTCGAGGCGATCGCCCGCCAGGCGAAGGCCGTGGGGGCGGTAGAGCACCACACCGTGGACGCCCGACAGGCGGTCTTCGACCGCTTCGTTCGCTATCTGATTCAGGGAAACGTCCTGCGCGGTGAGGTCTACCCGCTCTCGGTCTCGGCGGAGCGTACCCAGCAGGCGATTTCGGTTATCGACACCGCCCGCCGCATCGGGGCGTCCGCGGTGGCGCACGGTTCCACCGGCGCAGGCAACGACCAGGTGCGCTTCGACATCGCGTTCCGGGTGCTGGCCCCCGAATTGGAGATCATCACCCCGATCCGGGACCAGGGAATCACCCGCGACCGGGCGATCGCGTTCCTCGAAGCGCGAAAGCTCCCCGTCCCTCCCAAGGCGGGAGCGTACTCTATCAATCGTGGCCTCTGGGGCACCACCTGGGGCGGTGGTTGGACCCACGACACGTGGGCCGGGCCGCCGGCGGACCTGCTCGAGCCGCCGGCCAACGCTCCGGCGGCGAGAGAAATCATCATCGGCTGGTCCGAAGGGGTCCCGGTTTCGCTCGATGGCAGCGCGGTCGACGGGCCGGAGCTGATCCGGCGCCTCGGCGATCTGGGGGAGGCGTACGGCTTCGGGCGCAACATTCACGTCGGGGAGACGGCGCTCGGGATCAAGGGGCGCATCGGCTTCGAGGCTGGTGCCGCCTTGCTCCTGATTGCGAGCCATCGGGAGTTGGAGAAACTGGTGCTCACCAAGTGGCAGAGTTACTGGAAGGACCAGCTGGGCCGCTTCTACGGCGACCGGCTCCACGAAGGCCACTACTTCGATCCCTCGCTCCGCGACATCGAGGCCTTCATCACCAGCAGCCAGCAGCGGGTGACCGGAGACACCAGAGTGCTGGTCGCTCCGGGACGCTTTCAGGTGGTGGGCACCCGCAGTCCGTTCTCGATGATGGACCGGAGTGTCGCAACCTACGGTGAGGAGAACCGGCTCTGGACCGGCGAGGAAGCTCGGGCGTTCAGCCGGGTTTCGGCCATCCCGGAGCTGCTCGCCGCTCGCGTCGGGTCCACCTCGGCATCGGCATAGCAAAGGGAGAGCCGCAATGGTCAAGACGACCCGCATTCGCCTGGACCGCATCTCGTCGTCCACCCGCAACGCGCACCTCGGGGCCGAGGTGATCATCGGGGA
>DASPUE010000256.1:0-4811 GCA_035623055.1 Gemmatimonadales bacterium | reverse complement strand
CCGGATTGCCGCGATCCAGGCCGGGACGCTCAAGATGCCGGACGGGCCGCGGATGCTATACAACCTCTACGCCCCGGGCGACAGCGTGGACCACACGACCGGACTCGCCCACGGCGCCGTGGGACTGCAGGTGGTCTACATCCCGTATGCGACCCAGGAATCCACGGGTCTTCCGGTGAAGCCCGGTGACGGCCTTCCCTGGCTGATGTTTCCGGGGAAGCCGTGGGCCCACATCATGATCATGAAGTAACGATCGCTTCTTTCTCTGCACCAACTGGAGGCAGCATGCGGAATCGGCAGTTGGCCATGCTTTTGTCCGGGATCTTCTTGCTGGGTGGCGCCCTGTGGGCGTGCGGCTCGAGCAGCAGCACCGGCCCAAGCGCCATCGGCTGCGCCGGGGGTACGCCGGACCTGACCGGCACCTGGACCCTGGACACCATCGAATTCGTCGGTCAGGGGGCGCCGCTCTATCCGCCGACCGCCACGGGTACGTTCACCTTCAGTCACGATACGGTGCAGGTCACTCTCAACGTGCCCAATCCGGGAGCACCGCCCCCGACGATCAATATCGGGGGCAGCGGCATCTGTACCCTCGCCGGTAATCACATCAACATCAATTCGAATTCAGTCGTCCTGGGCCAGGCTACCGGAACCTACACCTACGTCCAGGAGCATCCCGCGGCGGCCGATACCCTGCACGCCACGCTGGTTTCGACCGGACAGACCATTCGGGTCGTGGTCACCAGGTAGCATCGAGAGTCATACCGTCGGATGCGTTCTGCTTCCGAAGTTCTCTCCGCGGGGCTGGTGGCGGCGCTCGTGCTCGGCGCGGCCGTCAGTCCCGCGTCGGCACAGCAGCAGGCCGGCTTCATCGAAGGAACGGTCACTGACTCAGCCGGTCAGCCGCTGGAGTCGGCAATCATCCTGCTGCAGAACACGCTGCTCCGCGCCACCAGCGACAGCAAAGGCCAATATCGGCTCTTTCCGGTTCCGATCGGCCGCCAGACAGTGACCGTGTCGGCCATCGGCTTCTCTCCGGCCACTCTCACCATCGATGTGATGGACGGGGCGACGGCCAGCGGCTCGGTGTCGCTGACCCGCGCCCTGGTCGAGCTGCCGGGCATCGTGGTCACGGCCAGCCGTGGCGAGGAGGAGCAGAGCAAGTCAGCGGCCAGTGTGGCGGTGATCAGCAACAAAGAGCTGGTGCAGCGGAACGTCACCACCATCGACGAGGCGCTGCCCTTCGTTCCCGGTGTGACCTTCAACAACTCCGATATCGCCATCCGGGGATCGACGGGGATCGCCAACGGGGTGGGCAGCCGCGTCCTGATGCTGCTCGACGGGCACCCGGTCCTCACCGGAGACGGCGGCGAGGTGGACTTCGAGTCCATCCCGCTTCTCGACATGGAGCGGGTCGAAGTCGTCAAGGGCGCCTACTCCGCCCTGTACGGCAGCAACGCCCTGGGCGGCGTGGTGAACCTGATCACCAGCCCGATCAGCGAAACACCCTCGACCCTGGTCCGGCTCCACTTCGGCGTCTACCAGGTTCCGTCCCAGTACAAGTTCACCAACGATGCCCTCACCTCCGAGGGCTTCGGCATTCAGCACTCCCGGCATCTGGGAGACGTCGGGGTGCGGCTGTTCATCGGCCGGGAGTCCACCGACGGCTTCACCGATAACGGCTCCAGCGGCCGGTGGCTCATCCGCACCAAGGTGACGTCATCGGCGAGCGCCACCCACCCCTGGGATGCATACATCATCTGGGCGCGCGAGATCGACTACGACTTCTTCAGCTGGGAGTCGGCGGACCATCCCTTCCAGGTGGACACTGCCTCGAAGGGGGACAACGAACGGGCCAGGAAGTTCCTGATGGGCGGGACGGTGACTCCTCTGGTGGGCACCCACACACTGGTCCGGATCAGCCCGTACTTCAACTACAACTCGCTCCAGAACGTCTTCAAGGAGAACAACAACTTCCATAACGCCTCCAAGGTGGGCGGGACCATGGAGTTGGTGATCACCCCGGCCGAGGGGCATTCGCTGACACTGGGGAGCGACGGCGGGTATACCACCGTCACCTCCAACTTTCTCAACGATCGCAGCCTCTACGACGGCGGGTTCTTTGCCCAGTACGACGTCCGCGTCGCCGACCCGCTCAAGCTGGTCGCCGGAAGCCGCCTCGATTATCACGACGCGACGGGCGGGCAGAGCGAGTTCGCGTTCAGCCCCAAGTTGGGGCTCGTGGCGAGCGCGTCGGAGCACGTGAGCGTGCGGGCCTCGATCGGTCGGGGCTATCGGGCACCCAGCGCGATCGAGCAGTTCGTGAATACCACCCAGTTCGGATTCCTGGTGGTCCCGAACCCCGGTCTCAAGGGTGAGCATGCGTGGTCGGGCGAGATGGGCGTCACCGCGACGCGGGGACGATTCTGGCTCGACGGCTCGATCTTCCAGAGCAGCTACCGCGACCTGATCAGCCCGGGGCCGGTCTCCGGGCAGTTCGGAACCTTCCAGTTCCAGAATATCGATCGCGCCCGTATCCGCGGGCTGGATCTCGGCGTTCGCGTGCGGCCGGTTCCGAACATCCTCGATCTGCAGGCCACCTACCTGTACCTCGATGCCGTGGACCTGGTCTCCGACACCGCGCTTCCCTATCGATCGAAGCATACGGTGACGGGCACCGCCGAATTCCTGAGCGGGCTCTTCGCGGCGGACGTTCGCTACCGGACCAAGCCCGAGGTGGTGCTGCAGTATCCATTGGATCCACGCAAAGACATCACCCTCGTGGATCTCCGGCTCGCCTACCGGGTCTGGGGAACCGGCCTCCAGCTCAAGGTGTCGAACCTGTTCCAGAACCGGTATACCAACATCCAGGAGCGGACGCCCGGCGCTCCACGCAATATCAGCCTCACCGCGTACCGCGGCTTCTAGTCGGCGCCACCGACCGGAGCCGGTCGACCACGGAATCCCACCACATGCTCCCCATCGAACGGGCCTGCTACTGGCTCGCCGGGCTTCCCGAACGCACGGTGACTCCCCTGGCGGGGACCACCGAATCGGACATCGTGGTGATCGGCGCCGGTCTCACCGGGCTATGGACCGCGCTCTTTCTCAAGGAGCTGGATCCCAGCCAGGACATCGCCGTGGTCGAGCAGGGGATCGCGGCGTATGGCGCGAGCGGGCGGAACGCGGGCATGCTCTCCGAGACCGTGGACCACAGTCACGCCCTCGCCATTCAGCACTTCGGCACCGAAGCGGCGAGGACGCTGGCCAGGCTCGGCGCGGCGAACGTCGCCGAGATGGAATCGTTCCTCGCGGAGCGGAAGATCGCCTGCGACTACGAGGCGACCGGCCGGCTGATGGTCGCTCTTACCCCGGCGCAGGTGGAGGAAGGCCGCCGATCCGTCGAGATCGCTCGGAGCCTGGGCATCGAGAGTTACCGGGAGCTATCAGCGGACGCCGTGCGGGCCGAGGTGCACTGCGCGCTGTACCAGGGCGCGGTATCGGTGCGGGGTGGGGGGATTCTGGATCCGGCTCGGCTCACCGATGGGCTTCGGCGCGAGGCGGAACGCCTCGGCGTACGGGTCTACGAGCGGAGCCCTGTGGAGTCGGTGTCCGAGCAAGGGAGTGGCGTCGAGATCCGAGCCAACGGCGCCACGCTCCGCGCGCGGCACGCCGTGTTCGCCACCAGCGCGTACACCCACCACCTTCTCCCCGCGATCCGGAGCCGGTTCATTCCCCTCTACGACTACATCCTGGTGAGCGAGCCGCTGTCCGCGGCACAATGGGAGCTGATGGGTTGGCGGGGGAGGCAAGGGATTACCGATGGGCGGACCTTCTTCAATTACTATCGCCCGACCCGCGACGGCCGAGTGCTCTGGGGCACCAGTGAGGCGGTGTACTATCGAGGCGATCGGGTCGGACCCGAGTGCGACCATTCACCCGGACACTACGACGCGCTCAAGGCGAGCTGGCGGCGCCACTTTCCCGCTCTGGCCGAGCTGCAATGGCCCTACGCCTGGGGCGGCGCGATCTGCTCGACCACACGGCTGACCCCGTTCTTCGGCCGGGCGCTCGGCGGCCGGGCCACCTACGGTCTCGGCTACACCGGCCATGGGCTGGGCACCACCCGTCTCGCGGGGCGCATCCTCGCCCACCTGGCGCTGGGACGGCCGAGCGAGCTGCTCGAGCTTCCGTTGGTCACCAAACCGCCGTTTCCCTATCCGCCGGAACCGTTCCGGGGCTGGGCGGTGAACGCGGTGACCCGGGCGCTTCGGCGAGTGGATCGGGGCGAGGGGCCGAACCTGCTGCTTCGGGTGTTGGAGAGGATGGGGATAGGGTTTAGTAGTTAGTAGCGAGTAGCGAGTGGCGAGTGGCTAGTGGCGAGTAGTGAGTGGCGAGTAGCGCGATTCGTGTCTCGTTCCTCGCTACTCGCTACTCGCTGCTTACCCCTCGTTATTTCTTCACCACTCTCCCCAACGCCAAATCCAGCACCTCGATTGCAAAATCCACATCCTGATCCGTGATGCACATCGGCGGCTTGATCCGAAGGACGTTGCCGTCGAGGCCGCCCTTGCCGATGAGCACGCCCATCTCCCGGGTCAGCTCCATCACTTCAAGGGTCTCTTCCTTGGCGGGGACCTTGGTCTCGCGGTCCCGTACCAGCTCGACGCCGAGCATCAGGCCCATGCCCCGCACGTCACCGATCAGGCGATGCCGACGCTGCAGGTCCTGGAGGCCGGCCTTGAAGCGGCTGCCCCTCTCCCTGGCGTTGCTCTGCAGGCTGTCCCGCTCGATGACGTCCAGAACCGCGA
>DASPUE010000255.1:0-6434 GCA_035623055.1 Gemmatimonadales bacterium | reverse complement strand
CGGCTGTTCACGGAGGCGCTGGATGTCCTCCGTGGGCTGGGCGCCATCGTCGTCGACCCGGCGGACCTGCCTCACGCCGATGATAACGGCGATGCCGAAGGGCTGGTGCTGCACTACGAGTTCAAGGCCGGCGTCAACGCCTATCTAGCGGGGCTCGGGCCCGGCGCCCCAGTGCACTCACTGGAGGAGGTCATCGCGTTCAACGAGCGGGAACGTGACCGGGTGATGCCCTATTTCGGCCAGGAGACTCTCATCAAGGCCCAGGCCAAGGGAGACTTGAGCAGCCCCGAGTACCTTCAGGCCCTGTCCGATTGCTCCCGCCTGTGGCGCACGGAGGGGATCGATCAGGTCTTGGCCAAGTTCCGGCTGGACGCCCTGGTGGCCCCCACCGGCAACCCTGCGTGGCCGATCGACCTGGTCAACGGGGACCACTTTACGGGCTCTGTGACCACGCCAGCGGCGGTCGCAGGGTATCCGCACGTCACGGTGCCTGCCGGCTATGTGCGCGGGCTCCCGGTAGGGCTCTCCTTCTTCGCCGGCGCGTGGATGGAGCCGCAGCTGATCGGGATGGCGTTCGCGTTCGAGCAGGCGACGCGCCACCGGCGGGCGCCCGCATATTTGCCGACTGCCGACCCCGGCCCCGGTGCCAATGGGACGGTTGGGGGCGGAAGCTGAATGCGGCGATCACTGCTCGGATTGGCGCTGGCTGGCGTCGCTTCAGCCGGTACGGCGTGGGCCCAGGAGCCTGATGACGGCGCCTTGCCACCCGTTGCCTACCGGAATCGGCTCATCGGGCTCCCGTATGTCACTTACAGTCCACAGACAAAGGTCCAGTTTGGAGTCGTCGGAGGCTATCAGTTCAAGTGGCCCGGAATGGGGGCGGACTCGACGACCCGGCCCAGCTACCTGGCCACCAATTTCGGGTACACCACCAAGGGGCAATGGACCACGTTCCTGGGGACCAGCCTGTTCACTCCCCGGAGCGATTGGTGGTTCACGGCGAACATCGGCGCGGCATACTTCCCCGTTTTCTACTATGGCATCGGCCCCCACACCCTTGAGGCCGACACCAATCTGATGACCAGTCGGGCAATCCAGATCGATCTCCGGGCCCTCAGGCGTTGGGGAAGGGAGCTGTACCTGGGACCCGCCTATCGTCTCTCCTCGGTCTTCGATCTCAGCTGGCAGTACCCTTCTCGTATCCCCGCCACGCTGAGCGGCGGAAATGGAGGCGTTAACTCGGGCTTCGGGGCGACGGTGTTGCTGGAGGATCGCAATTCGACGACCACCCCGACCACCGGGCACTATCTCCAGCTCGATTATCTGTACCATGGGTCGATCACGGGCAGCGACTTCCACTACTCCCACCTGGTCCTGGATGGGCGCGCGTATGTCCCCCTCCGCGGAGGGCTGGATGTCATCGCCCTGGCGGCCTACGCGGAGTTCAACGGTTCCGGCGTTCCCATTCAGTCGATGGCACTGCTCGCGAATGGCACCTCGCAGGAACTCATGCGCGGCGTGTACCTGGGTCGCTTCCGGGATCGCCATGAGGTGGTGAGTCAGGCCGAATACCGTGGACACCTCAAGGGCCGATTCGGGTATGTGGTATTCGGAGCCGCAGGCAATGTGTTCGGCTCGCCTGGCAATGGGCTGTTCGACGACGTCAAGTTCACCTACGGGGCCGGACTTCGCTTCAACGTGAACCCTGCGGACCCCTTGAACATCCGCTTCGATTACACCCTCACCACGTTCGGGGGAGGCGGACTCAGCGTGGGTGCCGCGGAGGCCTTTTGAGTCGCGCGGAGATAGGTTATCATCCTGCAACTAAGTGGCTCTCCGTCAAGGATATAGGATGCACGACCCCCTCCATCCAGCGCAGCTGCAGGATCCGCTGCTTCGGCCCGTAGCCGAGAAGGTTCTGGCTGGCCGACGCCTCGAGGCGGACGATGCTCGCGCGCTCTATGCCACGGTAGATCTTATCGGCTTGGGCCGCCTGGCGGACCATGCCAACCAGCGCCGCAACGGTGATCGGGTGTTTTTCTCCGCCAACCAGCACATCAATCCCACCAACGTCTGTGTCCTGCGGAACACGTGTGTGTTCTGCTCCTTCGCACGGATGCCGCGGGAGGACGGAGCGTACACTCGGACTCTGGAGGAGGTCTACGCCGAGGCGGAGCAGGCACGCGGGGGGCCGACCCGGGAGTTTCACATCGTCGGCGGGTTGCATCCCAAGCTGCGGCTCTCGTACTACACCGACATGATCCGCGGCCTCAGGCAGCGGTTTCCCGAGGTACACATCAAGGCATTGACCGCAGTCGAGATCGCCCACCTGGCCCGGATCGAGAAATCGAGCGTGCGGGAAGTGCTGCAGGGTTTGCGCGAGGCGGGGCTCACCAGCCTCCCCGGTGGCGGAGCCGAAGTGTTCTCGACCGCGGTCCGGGCCACGATTGCCGAGCGGAAACTCACCGGCCAGGAGTGGATCGCAGTGCACCGCGAGGCGCATCTGCTGGGGATTCCCACCAACTGCACCATGCTCTATGGCCACGTGGAAACGGCCGACGACCGGATCGAACACCTGAGCATGCTCCGGTCTCTCCAGGACGAGACGGGCGGTTTTCTGACCTACATCCCGCTTGCGTATCACCCCGATCACAATGAGTTGGGGGAGCAACTCGGTCGGGTCGGCACGGCAACGACGGCCTACGAGGATCTCAAGAACCTGGCCGTCGGCCGACTGTTTCTGGACAACATCCCCCATATGAAAACCCATTGGCCGATGGTGACGCCCTTTCTGTCGCAGATCGCGCTCAGCTTCGGCTGCGATGACGTGGAGGGGACCGTGGTGTACGAGCGGATCTACCACGAAGCCGGTGCCACGACCGATATGGGTATGCAGTATCTCGATCTGGTCGCACTCATTCGGGGAGCCGGCAAGCGGCCGGTCGAGCGTGACAGCCTCTACCGGGCCGTTCGAGAGAATTTCGAAGGACTTGATCCTGACCCCGTGGCTGGGGGCAGTGCTCCAGTGGTGCACGCCGCATGAGACTCGGGCGGATTCCCTACATCAACTGCTATCCGGTCTACGGCGCCATGGACCGCGGTCTGGTCCCGGTGCCGGCGGAACTGGTCTCTGCCACTGCGGCGGACCTGAATGATCTGCTGGCGGCGGGGCAGCTCGACATCAGCGTCGTCTCCGCGGTGGAATACGCCCGCGACGCCGCGTCCTACCACTTGCTTCCCGAACTGGCGATCAGCTGTGACGGCCCAGTGCACAGCGTGATGCTGTTTGCGCGGCGCCCGGTGGAAGAGCTGGGGGGCGCGACGGTGCTCCGGACCTCCTCATCACGGACGTCGGTCCTGCTGCTGGAGCTGCTCTGCCGCCACCGATGGCAGGTGACACCGCGCTACGCTACGGTGCGCGCCGAGCCGGCCGATCTGGATGCCTTGGCGCAGCTGCCGCACGAAGCCGTACTGGTGATCGGGGACGCGGCGCTGCTCCTCGCCGCCCGCCGCCACTATCCGGTGCAGGTCGATCTGGGCCATGCCTGGCGCGAGTGGACCGGACTGCCGTTCGTCTTCGCCGTCTGGGCGGCGCGTCGCGCCGCCGATCCCGTGGGGGTACGCGAAATTCATGAACGGCTGCTCGAATCCCGCGCCTGGGGGCTGGGACATCTCGATCTGCTGGCCGATCAGGCCTGGGCGACCACTGGGATTCCGCGGGATGTGTGTCGCGCTTACCTGGGCGATCTCGATTACGGGTTTTCCTACCGGCATCTGGCCGGTCTCACCGACTTCTTCCGGCGGCTGGCCCACGATGGGCTGGTCCCGGACGGGAGCCTGAGCTTCATCACCGCCGCCTGAGACTTCGGGCGCGGCGCGACGCGCCCTCGTGAGGGGGATGGGCCATGGATATCGTCGATCGTACCTCGGGGGAGTTCCGGGACGCGCTGGAGCTTTACGAGCGCGCCGACCTGCTCGAGCTGGGCGAGCTGGCCGACCGCGCCCGCTGGCTTCGGCACCCGGATCCGGTGGTTACCTATATCATCGACCGCAACATCAACTACACCAACGTCTGCGTGGCGGACTGCGGCTTCTGTGCCTTCTACCGCCGTCCCAAGCACGGCGAAGGCTACGTGCTGAGCTTCGAGCAGATCGGGCGGAAGATCGACGAATGCAAGGCCGTCGGAGGGGTACAGATCCTGATCCAGGGCGGGCACAATCCGTACATCCCGTTCGAGTGGTATCTCGACCTCATGCGGTACATCAAGGAACACCACCCCATCCACATCCACGGTTTTTCACCGTCCGAGGTGGTGTTCTTTGCCGGGCGCTTCCGGCTTTCGGTGGCGGAGGTGATCCGTGAGCTCCGGTCGGCCGGCCTGGACAGCATCCCGGGTGGAGGGGGAGAGATCCTGGTCGACCGGGTCCGGGAACGGGTCGCACCAAAGAAGGCGCAGACCGACGAGTGGCTCGGGGTGCAGGAGGAGGCGCACCGCCAGGGGCTCAAGACCACCGTCAGCATGATGTACGGAATGGGTGAATCCGCGGCGGACCGGATCGAGCATCTCTTCCGGGTGCGCGAGGTGCAGAAGCGCACCGGAGGGTTCACCGCCTTCATCTGCTGGCCGCTACAGCCGGAAGGCACGCCCGAGATGTCCCATCTGAAGAAGACCGACGCTGTCACCTACCTGCGGACCCTGGCCGCGGCCCGGGTGGTGCTCGACAACGTCCCCAGCCTGCAGTCGTCGTGGGTCACTATGGGACACAAGGTCGGCCAGGTGGCCCTTCGCTTCGGCGCCAACGACTACGGCAGCCTCATGATGGAGGAGAACGTCGTCTCAGCAGCTGGAACCACCTATCGCACGACCATCGAACAGATGGAGCGGGTGATCCGGGACGCCGGTTTCACCCCCAGGCGCCGCCGTCAGGACTACTCGGTCATCGAGGAGTCGGCAACCGCCGCAGCCTGATGTTCCGCACCGGACTCGGCTTCGACTCCCATCGCTTCGTCGACGGGCGGCCACTCATCCTTGGCGGGCAGACCATTCCCTTCGACAAGGGACTGGCCGGCCACTCCGATGCGGATGCGGTTGCTCACGCGCTCACCGACGCCATCCTCGGCGCCGCGGCCGCCGGTGACATCGGCCAGCTGTTCCCTGACACCGATCCGCAATGGAAGGACGCCGACTCCCTGACGCTGCTGCGCCAGGCGTGCGAGTTGGTGCGCTACCGGGGCTTCACCCCTCGTCAGGCCGACATCACGGTGATCCTCGAGCGTCCCAAGCTGGCCGGCCATTTCCCCGCGATAGCCGAAGCATTGAGCCGTGTGACCGGGATTCCCATGGCGGCATTGGGTCTCAAGGCAAAGACCAATGAAGGCATGGGCTTTGTCGGCCGTGGAGAGGGGATCGCTGTCATTGCGGTCGCCACCGTGGAGGCGGGTTGATGGAGCAGTTCGTGGCCTGGCTCGCGGAGCTCACGCCGCTGACCATCTATGCCGTCGTCGGTCTCACCACCTTCCTGGAAAACTTCTTCCCGCCGACCCCCTCCGACCTTGCGGTAGCGCTGGCGGGCTTCATTACCCAGCAGAGCGGGGTATCGCCCATCGTGGTTTGGGGTGTCGCCTGGCTGGCGAACCTGGCGGGCTCCATCGGCCTTTACCTGGTGGCGCGTCGGTTCGGGCGGGAGTTCCTGGTAAGTGGCTTGGGGCGGCGGCTCCTCCCCGCCGAGGCCGTTCTCACCATGGAGCGGGAATACCTCCGCTTCGGGGCGGTCGGCATCTTCGTCGGACGATTCCTTCCCGGTCTTCGCGCCTTCGTCCCCCCGTTTGTGGGCCTCGTCAACCTGCCGCCGCTTCGAGCCTTCCTTGCCATGGCCGCCGCCACCGCGTTGTGGTACGCGATCATCGTCTGGGCGGGAGTACGGCTGGGCGCCGAATGGCAGGCGATCAATCGGTTCATCGGTCACCTGAACCGTACGCTCTCGATCGTGGGGCTCGCATTGGCGGCTCTGATGGCCTATTGGCTCTGGCGCCGCCGTGTAGCTGCCGGACCCCGCCGGCGCCGGCTCCTGCGCATGGTCGGCGCGGCGATTGGCGAGGCCGGCGCCCCGGTCGGCGAGACCGGGGACATCGCCGACGCCGGGAGTGCCGCTCTGCTGTTCGAGCTGACCCGAGGTGATCCCGGGTTGTCCCTCGAGCAGCGGGGTGCCATAGCCGCGGTCCTCCGCGAGCGCTGGAGGATCGGAACGGCAGACGGCCGGGCGTCGGGAGCGTCCTCGGAACCGGTCATCACTGATACCGCCGAGCTGGTAACCATGGTCACGGAGCGCTACGACCTGACGCGCAGGATCCAACTGGCCGAACGGCTCTACCGCCTCGCCATGAGCGACGGCACCCTCAGCCGGCACGAGGAGCGGTTGATGCGCCGCGCGGC
>DASPUE010000254.1:0-2295 GCA_035623055.1 Gemmatimonadales bacterium | reverse complement strand
CTGGTCGGCGGCTTGGATCGCTTTCGAATTGACTTCATAGGCGCGCTGCGCCGCGATCATGTCCACCATTTCCTGCACGATCTCGACATTGGAGGACTCGAGTGAGCCCTGCACCATCTGCCCGAACCCATCCTCCATCGGCGCGCCCGGCATGGGATCTCCGGAGGCGGCGGTAGCGGCGTAGTTGTTCCCCCCCAGCGAGAGTAAACCGCTCGGATTGGAGAAGCGGACCAACTGGATCTGCCCCAGCTCAACCTGCTGACCGGTGTTCCCGACGACCGCACTCACCTGACCGGTCGGGGACACGGTCACCTGGGTCGCCTCCGCCGGCACGGTGATTTCCGGCTGCAGCTGGAAGCCGTCGTGGGTCACCAGCGCGCCGGTATCGGCCGCACGAGTAAAGGTCCCGTCCCGGGTGTAGCCGGTGGCGCCGTTGGGGAGCTGGATCTGGAAGAAGCCTTCCCCCTCGATGGCGAAGTCGAACGGATTGTCGGTCTGCTCGAGCGTCCCCTGCGTCTGGATGCGCTGGATGTCGGCGAGGCGCACACCCCGACCGATCTGGATCGGCGCCAACGAGTCGGTGCCCTCGTAGTGCACCAGCTGCGAGCCCTGCAGGGTCTCGTACAGCATGTCCTCGAAGTTGGTCCGGCTCCGCTTGAAGGCGGTGGTATTCACGTTCGCCAGATTGTTGGCGATCGCGTCGATCCGGGTCTGCTGGGCCCGCATCCCGCTGGCGGACGCGTTGAGTCCGGGATTCATCGCTGGCTTGCTCCTTGTGTTGCTGCCGGGTTTGGCGATCGGAGGTCACCGATCGCCGCTGGTCAGCTGACCTTTCCCACCTGATTCACCACGGTATCGAGGACGCCGTCGAGAGCCTTCAGGGAATCGACGTTGGCCGCGTACGCGCGCTGAATGGTCACCATGTCCACCATGCCGCGGAGGGTGTCCTGATTGCTGCCCTCCACCTCGCCTTGCCGCACCAGAGTGGTGGCGGGGTCGACGGGAATGGTGGGGCTTTGGGTCGAGTACTGCCCCGCCCCCTGCTTGAGAAGCGTGGACGGATCGGACACAGTCTCCACCCGCAGGCGGTCGATGGTGGAGCCATCAACCACCACGTCACCGTCAGCCCGGATCTCCAGTGAGGCGTATCGGACCGGGAGTTGGATGGCTCCCCTTTCCCCAAGCACCAGGTTCCCGTGCCGGTCTGTCAGGCGGTTGGCGCCATCGAGCGCCAGCGATCCGCCGCGGCTGAGCCGTTGCCCCTGTGGGGTGTTGAGCACCAGGAAACCGGGCCCATCGAGGGCTACATCCAGCGCCCGCCCGGTCTGCTGCAGCGAGCCCTGGGAGAGGTCGGTCTTGGTGACCGGAACCGGAAACGTGGCGTCGCCGACCTTGCGAGCCGACATGATGTCGGCCTTGAAGCCGTCGGTGTCGCTGTTCGCGAGGTTGTTGGCGGTGAGCGCCTGCAGCCTGGTGTAATAGGCCAGCGTTCGAGCCGTACTCTTGATCGCATCGAGACCCATCTGGTCCTCCTTGCTAAGCAGCGGGGTGCAATCGACATGCCCCCCGTCTCTCAGTTCCTAAGCCAAAGCGGTGTAAGACCTTCTGCTGGTTCGGGGAGCCAGCGCGACTGGCCTTCCCTGCGGTGCTTGCTGCCGGGGCCGGAAAGAACTTCCCCGCCCCACGGCAGGTGGCGCCTGCCGGCCCAGAACGGTACGGATGGCGTCCTGAGATGTGTGAAAGCGACGGGCGAGCGCCGGAACCCGGTTGCCCTCGCTGGCCGCCTGCCGCACACGGAGCGCGAAATCAGTCGCGGTCCGGGGACGGGCCGGGCGGGCCGGCCGACGCGCCAGTCGCCGCTTGAGGTTGATGGCCACCACCGAGAGGCCGATGCCCCACATGGCGTAGGGCAGCAGGCCGCTCGCGAGATCGGTGACGGCGGGGCTCTCCACCGCCGAGAGCAGCTCGGGGAAGCGGGGCGCGAACGAGAGCAGGATGAAGATCGCGGCCACCGCGATGACGGGCCGAAGGATGCGGGAGCTCATGCGCTCTCCTCGTTGGGGGTCAGACGCTGGCGCAACCGCTTAAGAGCCTGGGTCCGGATCTGCGAAACGCGCGATTCGGTGACGTGCAGCACGTCGGCGATTTCCCGAAGATTGAGTTCCTCGTAGTAGTAGAGCGCGAGCACGGTGCGCTCCTTTGGAGGCAGCTGGCCGATGGCCCGGCGCATGGTCGCGACGGTCTCCTCCTGGCCGAGCCGTTCGCCGGGGGTATCGGCCGTGCGGTCCCGCAGGG
>DASPUE010000253.1:0-4363 GCA_035623055.1 Gemmatimonadales bacterium | reverse complement strand
GTAGGCATCGGCGGCGATCCACTCAACGGTACCTCTTTCATCGACTGCCTCCGGGCCTTTCAGGCTGACCCGGCCACCGAGGCCATCGTCATGATGGGGGAAATCGGTGGGACCGACGAGCAGAACGCTGCCCAGTTCGTCCGCGAGCACGTCACCAAGCCGGTGGTGGGGTTCATCGCCGGGCAAACCGCCCCACCGGGCCGCCGGATGGGGCATGCCGGGGCGATCATCAGCGGTTCGTCCGGCACGGCCCGTGAAAAGATTGCCGCGTTCGAGGCCGCGAACATTGCGGTCATGAAGCGTCCGGCCGACGTCGTCGAACTGATCCGGACACGGCTGGGATCGATGGCGGCCGGTCGCCATTGAGCGGGTCGAGCGTCTCATCGGCCCGCCTCGGACCTACATCGCACCTTCACCCGATTCCTGGAGTCTGTTGTGGCAAAGATGCTCACGCTGGGGATGCTTAAGCCCGACGCCATCGCCGGCGGCAAGGCAGGCTTGATCATCGCGCACATCCAGAAGGAAGGCTTCGCCATCCGGGCGGCCCGCCTCACCCGATTGTCCCGCGCACAAGCGGCCAAGTTCTATGAGGTCCACAAGGGTCGGCCCTTCTATGACGACCTGGTCTCCTTCATGACCAGCGGTCCGGTCCTGCCGATGGCACTGGAACGGGAAGATGCCGTGGCGCACTTTCGTGCCGTCATTGGCGCGACCGACCCCGCCGAAGCCGCCCCAGGCACGATCCGCAAGCTGTACGCAGAGTCCAAGGGAATGAATGCCGTGCACGGCTCGGACAGTCCGGAGAACGGCACCCGGGAGGTGGCCTTCTTCTTCCCCGAGGGTGAACTCGCCAACCTGTGGGGCTGAGGCGTTTTTCCAACCCTCGGACTTGAAGTAAGTCGTTCTGCCGATTAGGTTTTCGGGCTATGCTTCAGGTCGATGTCCGGGACCTTCATCATGGCCCGGTAGACACCGTCGGCCAGCTCGAGCCCGCGGATCAGACCTTCGCTGGACTCGCTCTGGATCTGGACGGACCAGTGCAGGTGAAGGGTCGGTTGTCCCAGACCGGTGATCAGGAATTCTTCTGGCAGGCGCGGCTGACCGGGACGCTCTTGGGCTCCTGCCGTCGCTGTCTGACCGACCTGCGGTATCCCCTCGACGCGGACGTCGAGGTGCTGTTCAGCGCCGATCCCGACGCGGCGGATGATCCTTCGGTCTATCCGCTTCCGGCGCCGGTGACCCGCGTCGACGTTTGTCCGGCAGTGCGCGAGGAAGTCGCGCTGGCCGTGTCCGCGTATCCACTCTGCCGTGAGGACTGCGCCGGGTTGTGTTCCCGGTGCGGGGCGGATCTCAACGTTGGGCCGTGCGGTTGCTCGGCCCCATCTGACTGAGGCTTCCGATGGCCGTTCCCAAGCGCAAACTCTCCAAGTCCCGCAAGCGCCTTCGGCGCGGGCACCACAAAGCGGCCGCGATGCCGACGCAGGCCTGTCCGCGGTGCAGCTCACCCAAGCTGCCGCACCGCGTCTGCCCGACCTGCGGGTACTATCGTGGCAGGAAGATGGTCGAGGTCGAGGACGCCTGAGCGTGATCCGCATCGCTCTCGACGCCATGGGGGGGGACCATGCCCCGCGGGCCGAAGTCGAGGGTGCGGTTCAGGCCGTGTCCGAGCTGCCTCCCGGCTTCCTGATCCAGCTGGTGGGTCGGCGGGCCGCGATCGAGGCAGAACTGGCACGTTTTCCGGCCGTTGACCGCTCACGCCTGGAAGTGCACGACGCCCCGGACGTGATCGGCATGGACGAGAAGCCGCTCTCGGCCGTCCGCCGTAAACCCCAATCGAGTTTGGTTGCCGCCCTCGGCCTGCAGAAGGCCGGGGCGTCTGATGCCTTTGTCTCGGCCGGGAATACCGGGGCGGTGCTGGTCGGTGCCACCATGTTCCTGGGGCTGCACGAAGGGGTGGAGCGCGCCACCGTCGCCACCCTGTTCCCGACCGCCGATCACCCCGTCCTGGTGCTCGATGCCGGCGCCACGGTGGACTGCTCCGCGCGGGAATTGGTTGGTTTTGCCTGGCTGGGCACCATCTACATGCAGGATGTAGTGGGTCGTCCCAGTCCCAAGGTCGGCCTCCTCAACGTCGGCGAGGAAGATGAGAAGGGCAACGCGGCGGCCAAGGAGGCCCACGCCCTCCTCCGCCAGGCGAGCGGCCTCAACTACGTCGGCAACGTCGAGGGGCGCGACATCGTCGCCGGGCACCATGCCCATGGCATGGTGGACATCGTGGTGTGCGACGGCTTCGTCGGCAACATCGTCCTCAAGTTCTATGAATCTGTCGCGCGCCTCATCGTGCGGCTGGTGAAGAAGGAGGCCCCCGCGGTGCTGGAGCTGCCGGAGATCCAGCGGGTGTTCCGCTATCTGGACTACGCCGAGTACGGCGGCGCGCCGCTGCTTGGGGTGAAGGGGGTCGCGATCATCTGCCACGGGTCCTCGACGGCCAACGCCTTCAAGAATGCGATCCGGGTGGCGCACCAGGCGGTTTCGGGCAATCTGAGTGCGCACATTGGCGCTCAGTTCGCGCGGCAGAAAGGGGAGTCGCGCGTCTGATGCAGCGCCCCATCGTGCACGTCGCCGGGCTCGGGGTCCTCATCCCCGCCCACGTGGTCCGCAACCAGGACTTCGAGGCCCGGCTGGAAACCTCGGACCAGTGGATCGTCGAGCGCACCGGCATTCGCGAGCGGCGTTTTGCGGCCGACGACGACACAGTCGCCACCATGGCCAGGACTGCCGCGGAGACGGCCCTCGCCCGCGCTAGCATCACGGCGAAGGATCTGGACGCCATCATCGTCGCTACGGCAACGCCGGACCATCTCATCCCCTCGACCGGGTGCTACCTGCAGGCTCTGCTGGGTGCGGAGCGGGCAGCGGCGTTCGATGTCTCCGCCGCGTGCTCGGGCTTCATCTACGGCCTCACCCTGGCGGAAGGGATGGTGGCGAGCGGGCAGGCGCGCCATATCCTCGTCGTTGGTGGGGAGAAGCTCACCTCCATCACCGATCAACAGGACCGGTCGACCGCAATTCTCTTCGGCGACGGGGTCGGGGCCGCGGTGTTGTCCGCCGGCGCTCCCAATGGACGGGGGCTGCTCTCGTCATTCGTGAAGTCGGATGGCCGGCTGGCGCCGCTGCTGTACATCCCCGGGGGCGGGACGGCCGAGCCGATCAGCGAGAAGGTCGTGCACGAACGCAGCCACTACATGAAGATGGCCGGACGGGAGGTCTTCAAGCACGCCGTGCTCACCATGGCGGAGGCGTGCGACGAGGCGATCCGCCGGGCCGGGATCCGCCCGGAGGAAATCGACCTCCTGGTTCCACATCAGGCCAACATTCGGATCATCGACGCGACGGCGAAGCATGCAGGCATCCCGTCGTCCAAGGTGGTCGTGACCGTGGATCGCTACGGCAACACCTCTGCGGCCTCCATCCCGATGGCGCTGGCCGATGCCGAAGCCAGTGGCCGGCTCAAGCAGGGCATGGTAGTCCTGCTGGTCGCATTCGGCGCCGGGTTCACCTGGGGCGCGGCGGTCATCCGTTGGTAAGCGTCGTCATGTGCCCCGGCCAGGGGGCCCAGAAGGTGGGCATGGGAAAGGACCTGGCCGAGCGCTTTCCGGCGGCGCGCGAGACCTTCGCGCGTATCGATGATGCGCTGGGTGTCGCTCTCTCCCGCATCATGTGGGAGGGGCCCGAAGCAGACCTCACGCTGACTCATAACACCCAGCCCGCGATCCTGGCGCACAGCGCCGCAGTATGGGCGGTCGTGAAGGACCGACTGGGAGGTACCCTGCGCGCGGGTGCGGGGCACAGTCTGGGCGAGTACAGCGCCTATGTGGCCGCGGGAGCCCTCACAGCGGAATCGGCCGCGGCTGTCGTCCGCCGCCGGGGTGAACTCATGTTCGAGGCCGGCACCCGTCGGCCTGGGGCCATGGCCGCGGTCCTGGGACTCGACACCCAGGAGGTCGAGGCAGCTTGCCGCGAGGCATCCGCCGGCGGCGAAGTGGCGGTGGCGGCCAACCTGAACGCCCCTGACCAGACGGTCATCTCGGGAGATCCCGGCGCTGTGAATCGCGCCGGGGAGGGGTGCAAGGGGCGTGGAGCCAAGCGGGTCATCGGGCTCAAGGTGAGTGGCGCTTTTCACTCACCGCTCATGGAGCCCGCGGTTGCCGGCTTGCGTGAGGCACTGGCGGGCGCCACCATGCGTGATCCTGCGGTGCCGGTGGTGGCCAATGCGACGGCGAACCCGGTGACCACCGCTGCAGAGGCGAAGGAACGGCTCGCTGACCAGCTTACGGCGCCCGTCCGCTGGGTGGAGTGCATG
>DASPUE010000252.1:0-4766 GCA_035623055.1 Gemmatimonadales bacterium | reverse complement strand
GCGAACGCCAGCACATCGTCTCGCTCGGCGAGGGGGACTCGCCGCTGCTCTCCGTTCCGCGCCTGGGCGCGCGGGTGGGCCTGAAGCGGCTCCTCCTCAAGGACGAGGGCACCAACCCCACCGGCTCGTTCAAGGCCCGCGGCATCTCCGCCGCCGTATCCCGGGCCCGTGAGCTCGGGGCGCGGAAGGTGGCCCTTCCCACCGCGGGGAACGCCGGCGGCGCCCTGGCCGCCTATGCCGCGCGCGCCGGGCTCGAGGCACACGTCTACATGCCGGTCGATGCCCCGGAGCTGAACAAGAAGGAGTCCGCCGTCCTGGGTGCGGAGGTGGTCCTGGTCCGCGGGCTGATCAACGACTGCGGGGCATGGGTCCGGAAGCGCGCCGCGCAGGAGGGCTGGTTCGACCTCTCCACCCTCAAGGAGCCTTACCGGGCGGAGGGGAAGAAGACGATGGGTCTGGAGCTCGTCGAGCAGCTCGGCTGGGAGGTTCCGGAGGTCATCGTCTACCCGACCGGGGGCGGCACCGGTCTGGTGGGCATCTGGAAGGCGCTGGAGGAGCTGGAGCAGCTCGGGCTGATCGGCCCCCGGCGGCCGCGGATGGTGGCGGTCCAGACCGAGGGCTGCGCGCCCATCGTCAACGCCTTCCATCGGGGACTGGACCACGCCCCGGCGGTGGAGAATGCGCGGACCCGGATCAGCGGGCTCCGGGTCCCGGCCGCCGTGGCCGACTCGATCATCCTCCGCCTGGTCCGGGATTCCGGGGGGACGGCGCTCACCGTGAGCGACGACGAGGCGCTGGCGGCGATGCGTGAGATTGCCTCCAGCGAAGGCATCTTCGCTGCGCCCGAGGGCGGAGCGGCCTGGGCGGCGATCAGGAAGCTGGTGGCCAGCGGAGCGATCGACCGCGACGAGCGGGTCGTCCTGATGAACACCGGCTCGGGGCTCAAGTACGGCGAGCTGGTCTCCTTCGATCTGCCGGTGGTCGAGCGACTCTGATGCGCCGGCTGTCCCTCAACGCCTGGATCCTGATCGGCCTTGGCGCGGGAATCGTCTTCGGGGCAGCCGCTCCCCAGTGGGGGGTGGCGCTGCAGCCGCTGGCGACCATCTTCCTCCGACTGATCAAGCTCATCGTCGCCCCGCTGGTCTTCAGCACCCTGGTCCTGGGCCTCGCCCATCACACCGGCATCCTCAGGATGGGGCTGAAGAGCCTCATCTGGTTCGAGGGAGCGACCACCGTCGCCCTGGGAGTGGGGCTGTTGATGGCCAACCTCTTCAAGCCGGGCCAGGGAGTGTCGCTTCCCAGCGGAGCCGCCCCCGCCGTGGGTCCGCCACGGCGCGCCGCCGACCTTCTGGTGCACACGATTCCGGAGAGCTTCGCCGATGCCTGGGCGCGCAACGACGTGCTCCAGGTGGCCGTCTTCGCCATCCTCTTCGGAGCCGCCGTCGGCGCCGTGGGGGCCCAGGCCAAGCCGGTGGTCGACCTCTGCGAGGCGGCGGTGCAGATCCTCTTCCGCCTCACCCGGCTGGTGATGAAGGTCGCGCCGGTGGGAGTGTTCGCCGCCATCGCCGCCAGCGTGGGCACCCATGGCCTTGGCGTGCTGCTCCCGCTGGCCAAGCTGATCGGGGTCTTCTACCTGGCGCTGGGCATCTTCGCGACGCTCCTGCTGGCCGCGGCGAGAGTGCTCTTCCGTGTCCCCACCCGCGCATTCTGGAGCGCGGCCCGTCCGGCAGTGACTCTCGCCTTCTCCACCGCCTCCTCCGAGTCGGCGCTCCCGCTGGCGATGGAGCGCATGGAACGGTACGGGGTGCCTCGGGAAGTCGTGGGGTTCGTCATTCCCGCCGGTTACAGCTTCAACCTCGACGGGTCGACCCTCTATCTCTCGCTGGCCTCGCTGTTCATCGCCCAGGCCGCCGGAATCACCTTCGGCATTCGCGAGCAGCTGGTCCTGATGCTGACCCTGATGGTGACGTCCAAGGGCGTGGCCGGAGTTCCACGGTCCGTCCTGGTGATCCTGGCCGGCGCCGTGGCCAGCTTCCACCTGCCGATCGAGGGAGTGGCCCTGCTCCTGGGCATCGACAGCGTCCTGGACATGGGCCGGACCGCGATCAACGTCCTGGGCAACTGCCTGGCCTCGGCGGTGATCGACCGCTGGGAGCACCCGGATGGCGAACGGGCCGGACGCGGGAGCGAGCCGTCGCTCGTGGACGTGGACCCGGGACGGTGACAGCGACCGGTGGCTTCGTGCTCTAGGCTCCGGCCGTGTCCTGGGGCCGGCTGCGAGTTCCTCCCTGGACCAGGGCTCGATCGCCGCAGTCTCCAGCGACGGGATGAACTCGAGGATCAGCTCAGCTATCCTCTCGGCCTCGGCTTCGGTCCGGGTGAACCGACGGAGTCCTGGATCCGGAGGGAGGGTCATGAAGACTCCTCTTGCTGTCGTTCTGGCATGCGCGATTTCCTCGGTGCGTTGTGGAGGCTCGGGCGGAACCCCAGGCTCATCTGCTCCGACGGCTCCGACCAACGTCCAAGTGATGCGTGGGAATGGTCAGCTCACCGTTTCCTGGACATCTTCTCAGGGCGCTGCCTCGTACAACATCTACTGGTCAACGAACAGTGGCGTCACGAAATCAAATGGCTCGAGGATCGCTGGCGTGGGCAGTCCCTACACGCAAACCGGGCTGACGAACGGCGTCGCTTACTTCTACGTCGTGACCGCGACCAATGCGGCCGGCGAGTCTGGGGAATCCTCTGAGGTCAGCGCCGTCCCAGTTGCCCCGCTTGCCACGGTCCGCCCATCAGGGGTCAACCTACCTTTCCTCTACCTGCAAGTTTTCTCGCCGCAAATCGTTGTTGACCAGTCGCTCGTGCGAACGGCAATCCATACGGCTCGAATGAGCGGGTTTACCTGGGCTCGCTTCATCGCGAACGTCTACTGGCCAGATGAGACGAGCGGAAATGGGTGGCTCGGCTCACCAAGCAGCTTCTGGAGCCAGATGGACTTCGTCTTCGACGCAGCTCGGGCAGAGGGAATGAGCCTGGTGCCCAGCTTGATATGGAACTACCATCTCTTCCCCGATCTGGCCGGTGAACCGGTCAGCCAGCTGTTCGTCCCCGGGAGCGCCACGCGGGCGCTCGCCGAGCGGTACATCACCGAGTTCGTCACCCGTTACCGCGGACGCGACAATCTCTTGTTCTGGGAGCTCGGCAACGAGATGAACCTCTGGGCCGATCTGGATCCATCGACGTGCAACGTCTGTTCCGGCGGGACCGATACGTGCGGGAATCTCGCGGACCTTTGTCCTTCTTGCGGTACACCATGCAAGCGGACACAGGCGGACCAATTTTTCTCGTGCAATGCATGCCGGGGTGTCACGAGCCCGGTTGAGGATCTGGGACAGTTCCGTGCCGACATGGTCGCCCTCATCAAGTCCATCGACCCAGCACACTCCATTTCCAGCGGCGACGCAGAGGCGCGCCCATTTGCGTGGCATTCTGCGGCTCACCCGGATCCAGGCCACGACGAGACGTTGGATACCCCCCAGGAACAGGCGCAGTTGCTTGCGCAGCTTCATCCAGCCGGCTTGGACTTGGTCTCCGTTCACCACTATCCGAGTGTTTGGGCTGCCCGTTTTGGTTCGAGCGATCCAGCTGGCCTGGCATTCTTACAAATTACCAGCGTACAGGTCGCCGATATGGGCAAGCAGCTGTTCATCGGGGAGTGGGGCGAGCTCGGCGGTGGCAGCGCAACGTGCGGTGGGCAGACCCAGACCTGTGGCGGCGATTCCTCGCGCCTCCAGAGCCAGCTGGTCGCCGACGAGCTGGAACGGGATGGCGTCGCCTTTTCGTCGATCTGGACGTTCGAAAGCGCGGCGGATTGTGCAGGCGCGTCCGATTGCTGGACGGTCGGTCCGTCGGACGCGTTGACGTCAAGAATTCTGGCGGACGATGCGGCCTACGGTTCCTGTGCTGGCGCAGCTGAGGGCACTGCATGTCCGATTGGGACCTGCCGTCATGGAGCTTGCCGACCGCCGCCCGTCACCGCCTACCCGATCGAGAGTGCCTCGGATGCGGCGCCGTGGACCGTCTTCACCAACTGCAGTGGCTGTGCACCCGCGACCCTGACATTCGTCTCGACCGAAGGAGGCTACCTACGGCTTGCGTCAAATGACTTGCCCTGCACCGCGGGCTGCGCATACCCGGGAGCGTATGCGTTCCTTCCTTACCGAAGCACAGCGCCAGGTAGAGCCTTGATTCACTTCGCCGCGCGCAGCACCTCAGGCAATGCACTGGTGACAATGACCGCATACGGCGCCGGGCAAACGTTCCTCGCTCAGACCAGTGGTGTGGTCGCGCAGGGCAACTCCTTCTCTGCTGGGGCAATTGGCGCCTTGCTGCCCGCGGGGACAGAGAGCGTCCTGGTTGAGATGTACCTGCCCGACCCCTACGCCACCTTTGACCTGGACTGGCTCGAAATCGACTTGATTCCTTGAGACGGCAGCGTGACCGACGCCGCCAACCGAAGCCAATTCTGGCATGGTTGAGGGCTACTCACCCCTACGGGTGAGTCAGGGAATCGGTCCATTCTCTCCGCGCGTCACCATGACAGCGACACTCGCTGGCCCCGAATTCGGGTGGGGTGCGAGGTCGAGGAGAGCAGTTGACCTGCCGCAGGACAATTTCCCGAGAAGTTTCAAGCGACCCCGGCGTGACTCGAACACGCAACCGTCGGCTTAGAAGGCCGATGCTCTATCCAATTGAGCTACGGGGCC
>DASPUE010000251.1:0-2102 GCA_035623055.1 Gemmatimonadales bacterium | reverse complement strand
GACGACGATGGCTCCCTCGCTGCCAGAGCTCTCGCTCGTGCCTGGTCCGTCGCAGCCGGCGCCGCGGGTGTTCTGCTCTTCGCCCACCTGCTCCGCGGCCTCGGTCAGGTACGCTCCGCGCTGGACCCCGGCGAGCCTATCACTTGGGACGTCGCGAGTCCCATTCTCCTCCAGACCGCCTGGGGCCGGGGCTGGCTGCTGCAGGTCCTAGTCGCCATTGCGACCGTTCCAGCAACCCAGCTCGGCCGCCGTCGCCCCGCGACTGGCATAGCCCTGTTAGGCAGTACTGCTCTCGCCGTTGCCGCCGTCTCTCCGCTCACGGGCCATGCGATCGAGCACCCCTGGGGAAAAGGTCTCGGCGTCGGACTCCACGCGTTGCATCTGATCGGCGGCGGGGTGTGGCTGGGGACTCTCCTGTCCTTGCTCTTGGCCGGACTGAAGCCGGCCGCAGCCGGCGATTTCGCCGCCGTCGCCCGAATGGTGCGGACCTTCTCCCCGGTCGCTCTCACCGGGGCTGGCCTCGCGATCGTGGCGGGGTCACTGCTGGGCTACGCCTATATCGGCAATCTCTCCAGCCTGATCGGCACCAACTATGGGCGCGCCCTGCTCATCAAGCTCACGCTGCTGCTCTGCGCCATGGGGCTCGGCGCCTGGAACTGGCGTCGCATCACTCCCCAGTTGGGCACCCCAGACGCGACTCGTGCACTGGCCCGCTCGGCGACAGCCGAACTGGCCTTCGGGCTCGCCCTCGTCGCGGTGACCGCAGTTCTCGTCGCGCTGCCCGCTCCCAGGATCTAGTCTGCGCCATGCTCGGCCACATCGTTTGCACTTCTCGTCGGATGCCCGCTGTCCTGCTGGGAATACTGCTCGCGAGCCTCGCCTGCCGCCCCGGTGGGACTCGCAGCTTCGATCCCCAGGGACTCTCCGGCCCGCTCATCTTGCCGCCGCTCCCCAAGCCTGACCTGATCCTCACCGCCACCGATGGCCGGCGATTCGACCTCAAGCGGGACACCGAAGGGTACGTCACCTTGCTGTTCTTCGGATACACCCACTGCCCCGATCTCTGCCCGGTCCAGCTGGCCAACATCGCGGGGGCGATGAAGCGGCTTCCGCCCGACGTGACTGATCGCCTCAAGGTCGTGTTCGTCACCGTGGATCCGAAGCGCGATACTCCCTGGGTGGTGCGCGGGTGGCTGGACCATTTTGATCCCCGCTTCATTGGGCTGACCGGAGATAGTGCGTCGATCGCATCGGCCTTCACCCAGCTGCGGCTCGGTCACCCCGCGACACCGGTGACGGCGCCGAGCGACTCGAGCGTCTACACGGTCAACCACACCGTGGTGGTGCTGGCCTTCACAACCGACAATCTCGCTCACGTGGCATATCCCTCTGGCATCCGGGTGGACGACTGGGCCAAGGACCTCGCTCTGCTGGCGAAGGGTGGCTGATCATGCGGCTCCGTCCAATCCTCTGCGTAGCGGCGGCGCTGCTCGTGGTCGCCAGCTCCTGCAAGCCAAGCTCCTCCGGCCCGCGGGTGTTCAATCCGGACGGCCTGACCGGGCCGACCATCACCCCTCCGGTTCCGAAGCCGGACTTCGTGCTCTCTACAACAGATGGGAAGCCCTTCGACTTCCGCAAAGAGACAGCAGGCTACGTAACCCTGCTGTTCTTCGGCTACACTCATTGCCCTGACGTCTGTCCGGTCCATATGGCCAACGTCGCTGCGGCACTGGCCAAGCTCGGCCCGGAGGTGAACGGTGCGGTGAAGGTGGTGTTCGTGACCACCGATCCGGCCAGGGACACCCCGGCGGTCATTCGCGCCTGGCTCGACAAGTTCGACCCGCGTTTCATCGGGCTGACTGGAGACAGTCTCGCCATTCTCGATGCCCTCAAGCAGACGCGGATGGGGGCCCCCACCCGCGAGCAGGCCGACACGACCTACTATGTCGGCCACGCGGCCTTCGTACTGGCCTTCACCCGAGACAACCTCGCGCACGTCGTATACCCGTTCGGAATCCGTCAGGCCGACTGGGTGCATGATCTGAAGCTGCTGGTGAAGGAGGGCTGAGCATGCAGTGGTGGTGTTCGGCCACCGGACGCCC
>DASPUE010000250.1:0-3253 GCA_035623055.1 Gemmatimonadales bacterium | reverse complement strand
ACCATCTCCGGCTTGGCCATGTCCTTCTGATCGGCGCAATGGGGAAGGACGTATTGTCCCGGGGATGCGTTGCCCTTGCGGATCGCGGCGCGGACTTCGTCCTCGTTGGACAGCTTCTGGTAATCGCTGTTGTGCCACTTGAAGACCATGTGCACCAGACTGCTGGTCACGAAGACCAGCACGGCGGCTAGGAGGATCGGCGCCCAGAGCTGCGGGAGAGTTACCATGCACAGACTCCTGTGGGGGAGGGGAGAACCGAGCTTCGATTTACAGCCCTCGCGCCCCCCGTCAAGGGGAGGCGTCCTGCCGAGCGGCGCTCGCCGCCGCCCACATCTTTATGCACAGCCAGGCACCCAGCACCACTGAGCCGAGCAGCACCAGCGCCCCCGCCGCCCGGGTCACCGCGGCGATCCGCGTATCGTACGGCAGCAGGCCGAGCCGGCCCAGCAGCCACGCCCAGTCGTGTACCCCGTTCTCGCCGAAACTCAGCAGATCGAGATCGAAGCTCCGCGCGTCACCGATGTAACGTGCCAGGTCCATGAGACTCGATGCGAGCCAGAACCCGGCGCCGGAGATGCCGAAGAAGTCGCGATAGTAATAGAAGAGGAGGCCCGCCCCGATGGGGATAAGGAGCTGATTGAGGCTTCCTCCCGCGATAGTCATGAACTCGCCGAAATAGGCGAAGATCAGGTGACCCAGTTCATGCACCCCGAAGGTGATCCCGCCGAAGAGGCCGCCGGCCTCAGGGTCCTTGAGATGGCGCACGCCATCCCAGGTCAGAAACAGCAGCACCACCGCCCGCCACTGCCACCAGCGTCCCTCGGCCCAGTCGGCCGCCTGCTCACCGAACGCCGTCATCGCGATCCGCCCGGGAGTGCTCGTCCCATCTCCTCCTTGAGGGGGACCCCACTTAACTGCCGGCGAAGCGCCTCGCTCACCAGCCACCCGATCCGTTCCGCCGCGTCTGCAATCCTGAGCCCGTCCGGCCGAATGTTCGACACGCAGTTCCGTTCGGCATCCGTGCGGCCCGGCCGCGGGCTGAAGGTCAGGTAGGCGCCTAGACTGTCAGGCGCGGTGAGCCCGGGGCGTTCGCCGAGGAGGACCAGCACCAGCCGGGCACCGAGGAGAGCGCCGATCTCATCTCCAATGGCCACTCTCCCTTGCTCTACCAGCACCACCGGGGCGAGCGACCACCCCGCCTCCCGAAGCCGGTTCCGAAGCGACAGGGTCAATGGAGCAGCATGCCGATCCACCGCTGCCCCGGACAGTCCGTCGGCGATCACGATCGCCACGTGGACTCCTCCAGCGGGCGCCAGCACCGCCACTCGGTCCCGGTCGGCTTGCAGCAGCTTTCGCCCGAGATCCGGGCGAGCCAGGTAGGTCTCACGATTGACGGCAGCGCTGGACACACACAGCGCGGTCACTCCCTCACGGCCCAGCTCCCCCGCGAGCTGCGCGAGATCGGCAGGATGATGCACCGCGTCCCGCGCCCGGGCATGGGCGAGCTGAAACGCGAGATGCGCCGAGGTCGGTAGGCTGCCGCCGACCCGCCCCAGCGCGATCCGGGCCGGAGTCAGCCCGGTAAGCGAGAGCCATGGGTCGCGGGGCGTCTCGGTCATCGGATCAAGGCGGCGATGGTCTCGCCGAGCGGCAGGGCCCGCGCGCCTAGCGGAGACAGCCGGTTGTGCCCGTCGAACACCCCGACGCGTTCGAGCCAGGCCTCGAACTCCGGCGCGGGCCGGAGCCCCAGCAGCTGCCGCGCAAACAGCGCGTCATGAAACGAGGTGCTCTGGTAGCTGAGCATCACATCGTCGGCGCCGGGCACTCCCATGATGTACGTGCACCCCGCCGCCGCCAGCGAAATGAGCAGCGCGTCCATGTCGTCCTGGTCCGCCTCCGAGTGGTTGGTGTAGCAGATGTCACACCCCATCGGCAGTCCCAGCAACTTGCCAGAGAAGTGGTCTTCGAGGCCCGCGCGGAGGATCTGCTTTCCATCATAGAGGTACTCGGGGCCGATGAAGCCCACGACCGTATTCACCAGGAGCGGCTGGTAGGCACGGGCGACACCGTAGGCGCGGGCCTCGCAGGTCTGCTGGTCGACCCCCAGGTTGGCGTCGGCGGAGAGGGCACTCCCCTGCCCGGTTTCGAAGTACATGAGATTGTCGCCCACGCTGCCGCGGTCGAGCTCCAGTGCTGCGGCCTGCGCCTCACCCAGCAGCGCCAGGTTCACCCCGAAACTCGCATTCGCCCGCTCGGTACCGGCGATCGACTGAAAGACCAGGTCGACCGGCGCACCCCGCCGGATCAGCTCGAGCGTGGTGGTGATGTGGGCCAGAACGCATGACTGCCCCGGCAGGTCCAACCGCCGGCGAAGTTCGTCCACCATGCCAAGCAGGCGATGGACCTCCGTTGGGTTGTCGGTCGCGGGATTGATCCCGATCACCGCATCGCCGCTGCCATAGAGAAGTCCATCCACGATGCTGGCGACTATGCCTTTGAGATCGTCGGTCGGATGGTTGGGCTGCAGACGAGTGGAAAGACGGCCTTCGAGCCCGAGGGTATTCCGGAAGCGGGTCACCACTCGGCACTTCCGCGCCACCAGGACCAGGTCCTGCAGGCGCATGATCTTCGACACCGCCGCGACCATCTCCGGCATCAGCCCGGGCGCCAGTCGGGCAAGGATCTCCGCGTCGGTGCGATAGTCCAGCAGCCAGTCGCGAAAACCTCCGACGGTGAGATGCCGGACCACGGCAAGCGCCTCGGCATCGTGGTGGTCGACGATGAGCCGAGTCACTTCGTCTTGCTCGTACGGGACCACGAGGTCGGAGAGAAAGGCGGGGAGCGGTACATCCGCGAGCGCCATCTGCGCCGCGACCCGCTCTTCTGCCGAGCGAGCGGCCAGCCCCGCCAGCTCGTCGCCCGAGCGGCGGGGAGAGGCGCGAGCGAGCAGGGTCCGAAGATCTTCGAACCGGTACCGCGTCCCGCCGACGGTCTGGGTGTACATGGGCTCCGTGGAAGATATCCGGAATCCGGGCGCGACGAGGGCGCACCGGCGAGGTTCCGGTTACTTTGAGCGCAACCATCACCCCGACCGCATGCGCCTCACGATTCTCGCCCTGATGGCCCTGGGGATTCCGGACGGCCTCCTCTCGCAGGCTCCGCCACCCCTCATGCCGTTGCCCGCGGAGTGGTCGCTCGGCGAGGGGAAGCTCCGTCTCGACAGCACCTTTTCGATCAGTGCGGCGCGCCAAGG
>DASPUE010000249.1:0-3283 GCA_035623055.1 Gemmatimonadales bacterium | reverse complement strand
CATTCCCAAGAGCGCCGCCGTGGTGGACGTCACCGGCTCCTGGGTCATCCCGGGGCTGATTGACGGCCACGCGCACGTCGAGCGGTGGGCGCTCAACCGCTACGTCGCCGCGGGGGTTACCAGCGTTCGTGATGTGCACGGCACGCAGGACTCCATCTTGGCTTTGCGCGAGCAGGTGAGCCTCGGCGGGCTGGTCGCGCCCAGGATCTACAGCGCTGGGGCGATGATCGACGGGCCGCCGGCGACTTACCACGATGCCACGGAAGTCCGCAACGCGGAACAGGCCCGGCGCGCCGTGGACTCGCGGGCGGTGGTGGGGGTCGACTACATCAAGGTCTACACGCATGTCACCCCCGAGCTGCTTCGTCCGCTGGTGGATGAGGCGAACACGTTCAACTTGAAGGTGACTGCCCACCTGGGGCTCACGGACGCACTCACGGCGGCGCGGACCGGCGTTGGGGCGATCGAGCATCTCACCGGCATCCCGGAGGCGGCGACCCCCAACCCGGCCAAATTCTACGCCGAGCATCGGGCCTCGTTCTTTCGCGGCTGGACCTACTTCGAAAAGAGCTGGGCGTCGCTCGATAGCCTCTCGCTCCATAAGGTGGCGGTGGCGTTGGCGGAGGCTCGGGTCACCAACGTGCCCACCCTGGTCCTGCATGAGACCTACAGCCGGCTCGACGATCCGGCGATGCTCAACCAGCCCGACCTCAAGACCGTCCCTGATTCCGTTCAGAAGCGCTGGGATCTGCCGGGGATGATCGCCAGGGCGGGATGGACGGCGGCAGACTATCCCGCCTTTCGCGCCTCCCGAGCCAAGCAGGATCTGTTCATCAGGGAGTTTCGGTCGGCGGGCGGCCGGATCGTGGCCGGGACCGACGCCTGCAATCAGATGCTGGTACCCGGCCTCGGCCTGCACGCGGAGCTCGAGCTGTTGGTTGGCGCCGGGCTCACCGCGGCGGATGCCATCCAGACGGCGACCCGCAATGCGGCACAGCTGCTCGGCGCCGATTCGCTGGGGCTCATCGCGCCGGGCAAGGTCGCCGATCTGGTCATTCTCAAGTCGAATCCGCTCGCGGACATCCGGAACACACGCACGGTCCAGCGGGTCATGGTCCGGGGCCAACTGTATAGCGCAGACTCCCTCCGCGCTGCGCTGTAGCCGATGGCGTTTTCGAGGATCCTGCTCGGATTCATGATCGTCACCCTCTTCCTCGCGCTCTGGCGTGACATCGAGCGCCGACTGCGTGGCCAGCCTGGTCCGGCGCTCGCGGCGGCGGGGCGATCGCTGCCGGCTTCGGCGTTCGAAAGCCTCCTGCTCACGCTCTTTGCCGGGCTCTGGTTCGGCAGCCTCGGCTCAGGCGGAGCGACCATACTCTTCCTGGTTCTCGGCGCCCTGATGGAAATCCCACCGCGGCTCTGGCACCGCACCGGGGACGGATTCGCCTGGAAACCCATCGCCGGCGGGATGCTTCGCGTGGTCATCGCAGGTGCATTGCTGGCCAGGATCATGGGATAAGGGTGCCCCTGGCCACTTCGATGCAGCCACCCGATCCCTGAAGCGACCCCGTCCTGACGCATTAGACTTCCTCCCTCCCCCAGCAGGACCTTCCGATGCCCGACCAGCCTCGCGACCAGCGCCCGCGCATCCGCCTCACGACGCTCTCTCATGGCGCGGGTTGAGCCTGCAAGCTCGGGATGACCGAGTTGACGCAGGTGCTGCGTCACGTGCCGACGGGCGAGGACGCCAACATCCTCGTGGACGCGGCGACCAGGGACGATGCGGCGGTGTATCGCCTCAGCGACAGCCGAGCCCTGGTAGCCACGGTGGACTTCTTTACGCCCATCGTCGATGACGCACGGACCTGGGGCCGAATCGCCGCGGCCAATGCCCTGAGCGATCTCTATGCGATGGGCGCTACACCGCTATTTGCCCTCAATCTTGTCGGCTGGCCTCGTGAGAAGCTCCCCCTCGATCTCCTGGGTGAGGTGCTCGCCGGCATGGCGGACATCACCAGTCGGGCCCGGTGCCCGGTGCTCGGCGGCCACTCGGTGGACGCCTTGGAGCCGCACGTTGGGCTGGTCGCGCTGGGCGAGGCGCACCCCGACCGGCTGCTGACCAATACCGCGGCGCGCCCCGGCGATCGCCTGGTGCTGACCAAGCCGCTCGGCACCGGGATCCTGAGCACGGCGCTCAAGCGGGAGATGCTCACCGAGGCCGACCTGTCCGAGGCCATCCATTCGATGACCACGCTAAACGACGGAGCGATGCGAGCCGCCCTTCACAACGGAGTGCGCGCGGCGACGGACGTCACCGGATTCGGGCTGCTGGGACACCTCGGCAACCTGACGGCGGGAAGCGGAGTGGGGGCCCGCCTCGACCTCTCCCGGATCCCTGTGTTTGCAAATGCCCGGACCTTCGCGGAGGCGGGGGTGGTCCCCGGAGGGACGGCGCGGAATCTCGAGGCCGCAAAATGGGTGGTGTTCGCTGAGGGGATACCAATGGCGGACCGGCTCCTGCTGGCTGACGCGCAGACCTCGGGCGGGCTCCTGCTCGCCGTACCCGAAGCCAACCTGCCATCCCTGCTGGCCGCTCTCGTCGCCGAGCAGGTGCAGGTGCGCGCGGTGATCGGCGAAATCACGCCGGAGACCGGGGTGATTCGGGTCGAACGGGGAATCTGAGGCATGCGCCTTTCGCCTGAGCACTACGACCGCCTGGAGCGAGCGGTCCGGGACGGCCGCCGGATCGCCCTGTCCCGCCGCGGAACCGAGTATGTGGTCGTCGCCGTCCGACTGGCCACCCACGGCTCCCGGGAGGTGCTGGTTGGCCGCCTGCCGATGACCGGAGAAGAGCTGGAGTTTGCCCTCGACGATCTGGAGGATTTCGAGGTGGTGTAGCGCGGGAGCCTCTCTTGACACCCCCCTCCCCGACCCACACCGTCAAGACATGTTCACCTCCCTGCTGGTCGGGCTGGATGGCTCCACCCAGGCCCAGGTCGCCTTGGCGCAAGCCATCGTCATCGGCCAGCGATTCCACTCGCGGATCGTCCTCGCGCATGTCTCGCCGCCGTCCGGACGGACCGGCGAGATGGCGCTGGGTGCGCCGTGGATGGAGTGGACCCCCGGCAACGCCCCAAGCACGCGATCAGAGCTGGAGCAGGCCGCCCAGGTCATGCTCGACGACGCGGCCGGGGCGGTGCGGCGGGCCGGCCTCGAGGCGGAGATGGTGTCGCGCTCTGGGGTGGCGCATGAGGTCCTGCGCGAACTGGCGGCGGAGGTCGGA
>DASPUE010000248.1:0-4049 GCA_035623055.1 Gemmatimonadales bacterium | reverse complement strand
GGAGTTGCTGACCGAGCATGTGCAGCAGGTAGCCGGTGTCGCCGGTGGAGTCCGCCTGGTGGACGGCAGCGGGATGTCCCACGACGATCGGGTCACCCCGGCCACGTTCGTCTATTACATGGCCAACTTCCAGAACACGCCCGCGGGACGGAACTTTGCCTCGCTCCTCCCGGCCAACGGGCAGGGCACCCTCGCGCGGCTCGCGGGGGGATTGCTTCCCCAGGGCGTGGTCCGCGCCAAGACCGGCACCCTGAGCGGAGTGTCGACGCTGGTCGGCTATCTGGGGCGGAAGGATGGGCTCTTCCTCGTCTCGCTCATGTACAACGGGCCGCGGGCCAAGGCGGCGAAGCGGCAGCAATGGTCGGCGTTCCGACTGCTGGGTGCGGACGGTGCCTCCATCCCGTCCGAGGACGAGGAAGAAGCCGCGGAGGCGGCGGGCCAGCTGGGTGGAGAAGCCGCCTCGAACTGACCTGAATTTCTCCCGACTGGAATTACCGCCGCCCGCGCCATTTCTGGTGCGGGCGTGCTGTTTAATCATGAATTCATGAAGCGAACCTAGGTTGTGGGTTAGGACGGGAAGCGGGAACTACGGTGAGCGCCGTTGTCCGCATCACCATCCGACGGCCCGAAAGGCCCCCCACCCATGACGACCGCGACGATCGAGAGAGCCGACCCCGTGCGTGTATTGCTCGTCGAAGATGAGGCTCGGCTCGCGGACAGCATTGCCCGCGGCCTCCGCCAGACCGCCCATGCCGTGGATGTTGCCGACCGGCTGTCGGCGGCGCGCCAGAAGCTCGAGGTCGAGCGCTACGACGCGGTGATCCTCGACGTGAACATGCCGGACGGCTCGGGCTTCGGCCTGGCGGCGGAGCTCCGCAAGCGGGCGGTCCCGATCCCGATCCTGATGCTCACCGCGCGTGACGGCGTCGAGGACCGGGTCACCGGGCTCGACAGCGGCGCCGACGATTACCTCGTCAAGCCGTTCGCCTTCGATGAGCTGCTGGCTCGGCTCCGGGCGCTGCAGCGGCGGGCCCCCGAGTCGCGGCCCATCGCCTTCTCGGTGGCGGATCTGACCCTCGACCCCGCGACCCGCACCGTCTCCCGCGCCGGCCGGCCGGTCGAGTTGACCACCACGGAGTACGCGCTGCTCGATTATCTTGCGAGGCACGCCGGCGTAGTATGCGGCCGCGCCGCTATCAGTGGGGCGGTCTGGGATGAGAACTACGACCCCTTCTCCAACATCATCGACGTGTACGTGTCCCGCCTGCGGCGTAAGGTCGACCAGCCCGGTCTGGTGCCCTTGATCCACACAGTGCGGGGCGCCGGATACACGCTCGATCCCGCGCGGAGTCATCGACCGGTGTGAATCCACTTCGGCTGAGGACCCGGCTGGCGCTGGTCTTCACTTCGGGCTTCGCGGTCCTTCTGGGCCTCGGGGCCCTCGCCTTTTGGCTGTACCTCGCCCGCAGCTACCGCCAGGACTTCGATCACACCCTGATCGACTCCGGCCGGACCGCCAGCGCACTCTTCGGCGAAGAGCTGAGCGAATCCGGCTCCCTCAAGGATGCGGCGGTGCATCTCGTGGGAGAGCTCGCCTTTCGCGACCGCACCATCCTCGTCTTCGACAGCGCGGGACGCGTGCTCGCGGTGAATCAGCGGGTGCGACACGAGGCCTACTTCGACGACGTGCCGCCCGTGGGCCCGCCGGACCGACCGGGAACGGAGGCCTTGCGGGAGGGCCCCGCCCGGGTCCTGCGCCTTCCCGTGGACGGCGGTGTATCCCTCGCCATCGCGATGAGCGCGCTGCCGCTCGAGCACCGGCTGCTCCGGCTGCGTGAGGCCCTGGGAGCCATCCTGCCCCTCATCCTGCTGGTCGGCGCGATGATCGGGGCGTGGGGGTCGGGACTGGTGCTCCGGCCCATCGTACGGGTGGCGGAATCGGCCGAGCGGATCGGCAACGAGGTGATGGAGGGGAAGACCCGCTTCGAACGGATGCCGCCGATGAGAGCCGGCGATGAGCTCACCAAGCTCACCGATGCCTTCAACCTGATGGTGGACCGGTTGAGCGCCGCGTTCGAGCGGGAGCGCGGCGTCACCGAACAGCAGCGGCGCTTCCTCGCCGATGCGGCGCATGAGCTCCGGACCCCGGTCGCGATCCTGCGGAGCGAGGCCGAAGTCACCCTGCGGGGCGACGGCGATGTCTCGCAGTACCGCCTGGCGATGGAGCGGGTGGCGGCGGAAGCGAGTGAGATGGGGATGCTGGTCGGCGACCTGCTGCTCATCGCGCGGGACGAGGCCCAGGCCATCGTGCCGGCGCGGCAGAAGCTCTATCTCGATGACCTGGTGAACGACGTGCTGGCCCGGGCGCGGGTGCTGCCGGTGGCGGCCGGACGCGAGATGCGGCGGGGGGAATTCGAGGCGGCGCCCGTGCTCGGCGACCCCTCACTGCTCGAACGGCTGCTGCTCGTGCTGGTCCACAACGCGCTGCTTCACGCCCCCGGCTCCACCGTCGAGGTGAGCACCGGGATTCACTCCACCGCGGAGGGATCCTGGTCGTGGGTCACCGTGCGGGACTTCGGGCCGGGAATCCGTCCCGAGGACCGGGAACGGATCTTCGAGCGATTCGCTCGACTCAATCCCGCCGTCTCAGGAACCGGGCTCGGCCTTGCCATCGCTCGGTCCATCGCCAAGGCCCACGGTGGCACCCTGACCCTGGAAGGGCCGGCGCCCGGCGCGGCGTTCACCCTCAAGTTGCCGCAGGGGTGAGGGAGAGGGCGGAAGGCGGATGGGCGGAGAGGCGGGGAGGCGGGCGGAGAGGCGGATCGAACTGACCTGTCCGCCCTCCCGCCCTTTCACCTTCCGCCCTTTCACCATCCGCCCATCCGCCCTACATCATCACATGCGCCAGCTCCGCCCCCTGCGGTCCCGGGCTGCTGGAGCCGGCGGCCTCCACGGTGAGCGCCGCCCCCATGACCCGCCCCGGTGCGTTAGGCATTCCGAGTGTCAGAAACGCCGGAGTGTTGACGCCGGTCTTGACCTCGACGCTCCGCACCATCCCGTTATCGGTGATGAACCAGAACTGGCAGACGTGTCCCGGATCGGGCGCGGGCAACCCGTAGACCACCACGTTCCACCGGTGAGTGCGCTCGTCGGCAAAGATGACCAGCCCGCCCTTCTTCTCCCCCATGGTAATCGTGGCGTGCCGCACCATCGCCGCCTGACGGAAGATGTCGAGCGTATCCCGAGCCATCGCCAGCTCCTGCGTCAGCCGGCCATGTTCCTGCCGCACCACCCGTTCGAATCCCCGCACCTGCGCCACCGCCCAGATCCACGCGCCGGCCGCTAGCGCCACCGATGCCGCGAGGGCTGCCGGCACCATCCACCGCCCCGACGTCCTGCTACGGCCGAGGGCACCTTGTACCAACTCCCGAGTGAGACCGGGGCGGGGTGACACCGGCGCGACTCCCATGGGAAGCCAGGCCAGCTCCCGCTCGATCCTGGCAACCTCTTCCCGGCACTCCGCGCACCCCGGCAGATGTTCGGCGAAGTTGCGTTCCTCGTCAGGCGGCAGAGTGCGGATGACGAAGGCGGTGCGATGCTCGATGAACCAGTCGTGCGCAGTCATAGGACCCAGTCCCTGATCGAGTCGAGCCCCGCCCTGAGCTTGTCGAAGGCAAGCCGTAGGCGGGTCTTCACGGTACCGAGTGGAATCTCCAACTGGCTGGCGATCTCCGAGTGGGTGAGACCCTCGAAGTAGGCCAGCCGGACGACTTCGCGCTGTTCCTCCGGCAGGCTCCGAAGCGCGGCGTGCACGGCCTCATGCACATGCCAGCCGGGCCGCGCCGACTCGTCCGGCTCCACGGCGGAGGTCCACGGATCACCGAGGCCGCCATGGGCCACCAGCCGCCGTGCTTTCTGGAGGTGGCGGCGGGCGGAGCGAAGCCGGTCGATGGCCCGATTGCGGGTGATCCGGAGCAGCCAGGGAAGCAGTCGCCCGCTCTCCTGGTCGAACAGGTCGACACGGCGCCACACGATGGTCAGCGCCTCCT
>DASPUE010000247.1:0-2660 GCA_035623055.1 Gemmatimonadales bacterium | reverse complement strand
ATGGCGCGGCAGGGGCCGCACCAGTCGGCGTAGAAATCCACCACCATGGTGACCGGGGCCGAGCGAATCAGCTCCTCGAGATCGGCAGCGCTGACGTGTACCGGATGGTCGAGACGGATCGGCGTCTGGCACTTGGCACATCGCGGGCCCTTCGCCAGCCGCGCGAGGTCAACCCGGTTCCTGGTCTGACAGCGCGGGCAGCGGATCGTCACCAGCCTGGCGGCATCGGTCGTCGTCATGAGTTCTCCGAGTTCGCGCCGCGGGCGCGGCGCCGGCAGTCATGACGATCAGAATAACACGCGCGGCCGGGGAACACCGCTCCCCAACCTCTCCATGAGGTAGAGGTCAGGGAGTGGCGCACCCCGCAGGCTCAGTCGTCTCGGTCCGCGACCGTCCGGATGGGGCCCTGCGGCGCCCGCTCTGGCCGAGCAGCGGGAACACCGCAGCCTCAGCTGCCCTGAGCGGCAACGTTGGCTGGTACCGATCCTCAGGGGTGAGGAGCAACAGCGTTCGAATGTCCAGCATCTCTCCTCCTCCCGGTTGGGTCGACGGCGCGACGGACGTTCCGCCCCACACAGTGGGAGTCGCGTGTCTCATTGCGGGAACATTCCGCCCGCCGGCCGTCAACCTTTCCCTCACGAAAGCGAATCGCCCCACCCGCTGGCCAGCGCAGGTGGGGCGATTCGCTCGCAAGTGAGGAGAATCCCTTCCTCAACCTGATCGAGCCCCCTGCGCGGCCTCACCCTCGGTCGCATCCGGCACGGCCCACGTCCCCCACTGGCCGGCGACCACACGAGCGCCACGGATGGCGGCGACGTGCGGCCCGGTCTGGCCGGTAAGGGGCGGTTGGTACCGACGGCTCGAACGCATATTCCCTCCCAAGGTCCACAAACGACGAAGTCGCGTCCTCGAGGCTAACGACCCCCACTCCCGGGGAGTGGATGGATCGAGCAACATAGGGACGCGACTCCCGTACTCGACGCACATGATATGAACCGGTGCAGAGCCTGTCAATAGCAGCACTAGTTGGCGTCCGCAGAGTCCACGGTCAGAGAGAACCCACCCTTCCCAGCGTCCATTCGGACCAACTCTCGACCGTCTTCGCCGCGAACACGGAGCGAGGCGCCAAGGGAATCCGCGAGCAGCCGAACCAGGTCGCGGCCCAGCCCATCCTGAACCCGAATGAACGCCCCGCTGCTGTCAGCCTCCACCCGGACCCCGTGTCCCTTCTGGTCATGGGCAGTGACTCGGACCTGGCCGCCTACATCTGCAGTAGCCTCAAACGGATCGCCCTGACGCATCCCCGCCGCCGCGGTCTCGGTGACCCATAGGGGCCGGCGAATGCCAAGCGGCTGAAACCGGACGCTCCCGACCATGACCAGCCCGCTCGGATGTCCGTCCACGCAGGTGAATCCGCGGTCGACGTTCGCATCCCGATCCATGGGCACCAGGTCGCAGTCAGCCAGACGAGCGCCCTGCGCCGGGTCGGTGAGGGTGACGATCAGGTCGATGTCGGGGACCGCGCCCTGCTCCGCTCGGCGAATAGTGAGGCGGTGGATGGTGCCGAGGCGCTTGCCATCGAGGCGAAAGGGCATGTCCACTCGGCCCTTGGTTTCGGCAATCCCGTTTGTGGGCTGGAAGTGGGCGGCGAGCGCCTCCGCGGCCGGAACCACCCTCGCCCCGGCACCGAGGGCATTCAGGACTGCCGATTTCGCGGCAGCCCGGGCGTCCTGGAAGAGCGTGATACCCATCATGCCCACCACGAAGACGGTGGCGGCACCGAGGCCGATTCTGAGCCAGAGAGAGCGCACGGGGCCCTCCGCGTATTGGGAAAGGCGGGGAATCGCGAACGGGCCACCCTACGGGCTGGTGTCGGGGGCGGTTTCAGCTTGAGACGCGAAATGGGTCAAGTACCGGATAGCCGAGCGGCGGCCTTCGGGGCCGCCGCGGGCAAGTTTCGAGACGACGTCGTCGATGCGCTTACTGCACCGCGTTCATCATGTCGAAGATGGGGAGATACATGGCCACGACCATGCCGCCCACGATCACGCCGAGGATGACGATCATCATCGGCTCCATCAGCGACAGCAGCGCGCTTACCGCGACGTCCACTTCTTCGTCGTAGAAGTCCGCGATCTTGGACAGCATTTCATCGAGACCACCGGTCTGCTCGCCGACGGCGATCATGGAGATGACCATCGGGGGAAACACCTTGGACTTCTCCAGAGGCCCCGCGATCGTCTCACCGCCCGCGATGGAGTTGCGGGACTCCATCACCGCATCGTGGATGACGCGGTTCCCCGCGGTCTTGGCGGTGATTTCGAGGCCATCCAGGATGGACACGCCGGAGGAGATGAGCGTCCCGAGGGTCCGGGTGAAGCGGGAGACCGCCGACTTGCGGAGCAGGTCACCGAGGACCGGCGAGTTGAGGAGCAGCTGGTCGATCTTCCGGCGCCCGTCGGAGGTGTTGTAGTAGCTCCTGATCGCGTACACCGCGAGGCCGATCACGCCGACCATCACCCACCAGTAGTTGATCAGCAGGTCCGAGGCGCCGATCACGATGCGGGTGGGTAGCGGCAGCTCGAGACCGACGCTGGCGAACATCTTCTGGAAGGTGGGGATGACGAAGATCAGCAGCACCGCGACGGCGATCGCCGCCA
>DASPUE010000246.1:0-13304 GCA_035623055.1 Gemmatimonadales bacterium | reverse complement strand
CGTCTGATCCAGGCTGACACTCCCCCCACCAAGAGCAGCAGGCCGATCGGCGGCCCGGCGATGAGGAAGACCCTCGAGACATAGGTCCACCACGGCGCCACGCCGAATCGCCGAGCGGCGACACCTTGCAGCACCTGGAAGTCTAGGTAGCGCCACGGGGTGAAGACCCACGTCCCATATCCCCAACGGTCCACGATGAGGCCGCCTGCGAGGGACAGCGTCAGTCCGGTCCCCAGCGCGAGCAGATCGGCGCGGCGGGGCCGCGCCGTCCAGACCAGCCATGCGAGTGCCGCGCCGATCATGATGCCCACCTGATACCTGGCCGCGAATCCCCACCCCATCAGGAATCCGCTCAGGACCAGCTCGAGAGGCGCGATTCGACTTCCCTGCGCCAGCTCCACCAGCGAGGTGAAACCGAGAACGAACAGCGCCCCGGCCCAGCCCTCGGAGGAAAAGCGGACCGCTAGGAAGGGCATGAACCAGAGGAAGCACGCCGAGGCGACTGCGATGCGGCGAATCTCTTGAGAGTGGAACCAGGCGCGGCTGCAGCGCACCAGGCGGACCAAGGCGATCCAGGAGAGCAAACCGCTCAGTAATCGAAGGAACGCGGCCGCATCAAACGGATTCCGGTCCCCGAGCCGCTCGAACAGGTTGAGTGTGGCGAGGGCGATGGCGGGTTGAAACCAGGGACGGATGCGATTCTGGTATTCCCACGGGACGTCGGTCGTGGGGGTGATGCCGCGCTTCACATTGGCGGCGTATTCCAGCAGCTGGAAGTGTTCGTCGTAGTGATAGAAGCCGAGGGAGCGCCACGCCGCGAGGATGATGAGCGCCAGAGCCAGAAGCAGGCAGCGGCGCTCGAATGCCGGGTCGTGGGTCGCCTCGGGCGAGGGCATGGCGGCAAGGTAACTGCTACGGCGATTCCCGGGCGCGGCACGCCCCGACATGGTAGAGGGTGATCGCCTCCTGCCGCTGTTCCTCGCACGCTCCCACGGAGATCATGCTGGTCAGATCGGCATCGACGCCGGCCTGCAGGATGTAATCGTATTGCTGAGTGACGACGGGCCAGGGTAGCTCTGGGGAGCCGGCATTCCGCCAGGGATCAAAGAGCGCGACCGGCGGATCGAGTTCACGGAAATGCGCGAATTGTGGGGAGACGATGGGCGGCTTCCCGATCGGCGCGACCACATAGGAGAAGAGTCCCCCGACCCGCGCTCCAGTCTCCGTGGTCTGCCACAGGGCGTAGTGCAGGTAAGGCTCCACCCGGCCGTAGCGGTGAGGACCGCCGACCACTGCCAGGACCCGGGCGCCGGGTGGCAGCTGATGTCGGACGGCATCGAAATCGTCGAGGTCGTGGTCGATCCGGTGGCCGAAGTACAGGATGATGCCCGCGTGCATAAGACAGGCGACGAACAGCGCTCGCGTCGCCGAGACCACACGGTGCTCGGCAGGCTCCTCGGCCGCCACGAAGATCAGCAGCAAGCCGGGGATGAGCCAACGCACGTCGAGATGACTGGCGCCGCCCACCCGTTCCGGTGTGAGCAGGTAGAGCAGGGCGAGTGCGCCCGTCGCGAAGCCGAACACGCGACTCGACGCGTCGGGGCTCCGCCGCTGCCAGGCTGCTGCCACCGCGATGCCATAGGCCACCACGGTGACGACCATCTCCCACGGCGTGAAGGTGTAGAATGGCTCGGTAAGCTCGGCGAGCTTGGACAACGGCGAACGCATGGCAATCGTCGCGGCCACATCCCCAGCGCCAAGATGCTGCATCTGCCACAACAGGACGATCGCGACGGCCCCAGAAGCAGCGCCGATGCTCAGCCGCCCCAGTTGCCGCCGCCAGATGCTGCCGGCGTGTGATCGGAGGTCCGCCGTAACACTCAGCAGGGCTTCGACGCCGACGACGAGCAACGCGAAGCTTCCGGCGTAGGGATGGATCAGGAACAGCAACCCCATGCCGAGCACCAGGCATGCCGCGGCTCCAAGCGAGGGCCGCTCGCGTCGCGGCCACCAGGCGGCCAGCCACAGCAGCGCTCCACCAATCCCGATCTGGTAGTTGAGCAACCCCTTGATCAGGAAGGGCGAGCAAGAGAGCAGGACGGCCACGAGGGTCCACCGCCGTGCGTGTGAGGCAGCGGCACGGAGCAACCGGTACATACCGAGGGGAGGCAGGCCGATCGCCACCGTAGTCATCACCCGAACGGCCAGATGGGGACCAAAAAGGTGGACCAGCGCAGCGCCGAAGAGATCAACGGCGATGTATGGGCTCCACACCAGTCCGACCCGAATCCACGGAGGCCCGACCCCGGACCAGACGCGGTCCATGAGAGTGTAGCGGGCGACGTGGTTCGCCATGTCCTGGTACGGCAGGTGACCGAGCACCCACGGAAGCGCGAGGTGCACGGCGACCGCGATCAGCGTCAGCGAGGCGACTGGGTCGTGGTGACCGGCGTCGGTTGCGGGGGCAGCCCCCGCCAGCTTCCATCGCACGGACTATTTCTTCCCAGCCGCGGAACCTGCGGCCTCGCGTGTAGCACCGGCCGAACCGCGATAGCGCTCGCGGGCTTCATCGTAGAGATCCTCGAGCACCGCGACCCGGACCCGATTGTCATATTCTCGACGCATCTTCTCTCGTGCCGCGGCGCCGAGACGTTCGCGAAGCGCCGGGTCGCGCGCCAGCCGTCGCAGCCGGTCGGCGATCGCGCCGACGTCCCGCTCCGGAACCAGGAATCCCGTCACTCCATCGTCGATGATGTCCGGAATCCCTCCGTGGTGAGTCCCGATCGGCACCGTCTCACAGGCGCTCGCTTCCTTCGCTACGATCAACCCGGATTCACGATTGCCTTGGCGATCCACCACGCTCGGCGCGAGCAGGACATGGCTGGTCCCGAGGAGAGTGGCCACCTGGTCCGGCGGCATCGGTCCGGTGAAGGTGACACGGCCGGCTATTCCGAGTTCGTCGGCGAGCTTCCGCAGGCGGGAGCCTTCGGGCCCGTCGCCCACAATCACGAGGGAAAGCATCGGCTCATCCCGCGCTACCTCGGCGAAGGCCCGGAGTCCGTACCCGAATCCCTTCTTTTCCACGAAGCGTCCAATCATCACCACCCGGCACTCGTTGTTGGGCCGCGTTCCGGGAGCGAACCGCTCGAGATCGATCCCCAGGTGATGCACTCGCAGACGATCCGCGGGCACGCCAAGCTCGAGCAGCATCTCGCGGAGTTCGTGTGACGCGCACAGCCCCAACGTCATTTCATGAAGGACACGCGGGCCGAGAATGGCGTAGCGGAGATGCTCCGGCAGCCAACGTGTGGGACTGGAGAGTAACGGGACGTCATAGCCGTGAAAGGTGACGACCAGCGGCAGGTCATGCCGGGCGGCAAACGGTCGGGCGTAGACGGCGCCCAGTCCGAAATGGGCGTGCACTAATCGGAACGGTACCGTGCGGAAACGGGCATCGAAGGCGACCGAACGGCAGGCCAGCGCGTACAACGGGCCGCCGACGTGGACCGGCTCAAAGGGAAACCGATCAGCGAGCAGGCGACGCCGGCAGAAGACCTCGACCGCGTAGCGGACGTGGTGGCGGATCTCCTCGTAAACGAAGGTCTGCGAGTAGGGAAGGAAATTGGTGTTGAACAGCGCAACGGCGTCGGTCACGGGGCGAAGGTAGCCTGCACCTGAACGACCCGCCACGCCCTTCCGCCGTCTGCGCGGGAGGGTGTATGATTCGCCCCCACAACTCCGGAGCCTGCCCCTGTCGTTTCGCCCGTTCGCGGCCGCCCTGATCCTGTTGTGCCCCCCAGCGGCGCTCTTCGCCCAGGATACCATCCCCCCCGTCGATACGACCTCTCAGGAGCCGCTGCGTGACTCGACGGTCACGGCGGCGCCGCGGACGGTGGTGCAGACGGATACTCTGGGCCGTCCGATCATCAACTACATCGAGATCGATCGATCGGATGTATTCACGGAAGCAGAGGCGAAGCACTGGCTGCCCCGTCTCGTGAACGGTCTTCATATCACCACGTCGGAAGGCGTCATCACCCGCGAGCTGCTGGTCCACGTCGGTGATCCCTACGACTCCGCCAAGGTCGCGGAGACTGCCAGGCACCTCAGGGCGCTCGGGGTGTTCGCCAAGGTCCGGATCGATACGGTCTCGACGGACTCAGGGTTCGTGATGACGGTGAAGACCCAGGATGGCTGGTCTACTCAGCCTTCCGCCCGGTTTCGAAGCGCAGGGAGTCAGACCGATTGGCAGCTGGCGCTCATGGAGCTGAACCTGCTCGGCACCGCCAGCTATTTCGCCGGCAGCTACCGGCACACCCCGGACCGCAACCAGACCTCGTTCCAGTTCATTCAGCCGCGGTTGATTGCGCGGACCGTCTCCCTCGGCCTGACATATCAGTCGCTGTCGGATGGCTCGCGGGAACGGGTCGCGATCAGCCGACCTTTCTTCTCGCTGTCGGACCAGTCAGGCATCACGACCCTGCTCGATGTCTCGAACCAGCGCGTCCTGCAGTTCCGAGATGGGGTGGCGACGCCCTCGGACTCGCTCAGACGGATCTACACGATCGGTCGAGTCGAAGCGGCGACGGCGCTGAATGCGTCACCGGCGGGATACGTCCATGTGGGTCTGACCGCCCAAGTGAAGCGCGAAGACTATGGCGTCTGGCCGGTGACTCCGGGCACCCAATCCGTCTCCGCAACCGTGGGCACGTTCCTCGAAATCCAGCGTGCCAAGTACGTGGTCACTCGCGGATTCACGACCCTCGCTCGGGATGAAGACGTGGACGTGAGCCGCTTCGCCCGGCTCGGGGTGTACGCTGCGCCTTCTTTCCTCGGATACGACCGCGGCGGGGTCGGGTTCCTGGCTCAGGGGAGGCTCGGCACGCGATTGCCGAACGGGTTTGCCTGGCTCGATGTCCGGGCAAACGGCCTCTATACCGCGGCGGGGCTCGACTCGGGGTCGGCGACCCTGGGAGGTACGGCGGTCTTTCTTCCTGCACGCAAGCATCTGCTGATCACCCATGCCGACATCGGCTGGATCAAGAATCCCCAGCCATCGACCGAATTCGATCTCGGCTTCGCCACCGGCCCCCGGGGCTTCCCGATTCACGCCTTCACCGGCGACCGGACCTACTTTGCTACCGCCGAGTACCGCTACATCGTCGCCGCCGATCTCCTGAAGTCCCTGGATCTCGGGCTCGCCGGTTTCGTCGATCATGGTGGAGCGTGGTGGCACGACGAGAATCGGCGCACTGGAACCGACATCGGCTTCGGATTCCGGCTGTCACCGTCGCGCGCCGCCGGCACCAACGCCACGCGTCTCGACATGGCCTACCGCTTCAAGACCGACGTTCAAAGAGCCGGATGGCTTTTCGTCGTTGCCTCGGGACTGGTCTTCAGTACTCAGCCGCGGCAGTAGTCGCCAAATGACAGCCGCTTCATGTCGTGCGACGGGTTGGCGCGTTCCCCAGCTGCGCGGTAGGTTATCTGCCCATGTCCAGCCCTGAACCAACAGCCCCCGCTCCGGCGAGGCGCTTTCACTGGCGCCGGTACCTGGTCGGCGTCATCGTGATTCCGATGCTGTTCCTGGTCGTCTATACGTGGTTCGTGCTGCACTGGGACTACTCCAACGGGTACCGCAGCGGGCTGTTGCAGAAGTTCTCCGAGAAGGGCTGGGTCTGTAAGACCTACGAGGGGGAACTGTGGCAGTCGGTCGTGGCCAACATCGCGCCGACGATCTGGCCGTTCAGCGTTCGCGACGAGCACATCGCCCGCCAGCTCGATACCCTGGTGGGGAAGTCGGTCCGGATGCACTACACCGAACACCGGGGCGTGCCGACTACCTGCTTCGGGGAGACCGGGCACTTCGTCGACAGCGTGACAGTCGTGGCGCCCTGAGGTTCCTCAGGGCCAGCCGATTTCGCTCCGCAGCACCCGCATCACCAGGAGATCACCCTCCCGCCGAACCAGGCCGACCAGTGTCAGGCGCTGTCCAACCAGCCCCGCGAAATACCGGGGCGCGGCGTTGCCATCGGCGTCCGTCAGCAGATAGTGCTGGGTGCTGCCAGTAGAGTCCGTCGTCATGAGGATAGGTGGTATCCCGCCGCTCAGACACCGGGATGCGCATCCACGGTGGACGGTTCCGGTGGCGGGCTTCATCACTCCCAGCCAGCACTTGCTGTCGACCACTTCGCCGGTGAGCGTCTGCTGGCTGAGGTCGGCTATGGGTAGCGACACGTCACCGGACCCCGGGGCTACCGAGACGCCTCCCGCCGATACCTCAAGCATCTCACGTTCCGGCCGCGCGATCCGAGTTCCCTCGACGTCCGCCCACTGTCGGTCCAAGCCGGCCACCAGCGCCTCGGCCCCGTGCTTTCCCTCTGCGACCAGCAGATATCGGGCATAACGGGTCTGACCTTCGCTCGCCGTCTGGGGGACCAGCAGGGAAGGATACGGGAACTCCCGAATCTGGCCGTGAAGCGATCGTGGATGGCCGTACTCGAAGACCCCGATATCCGCCCGGCGCTGTGCCAGCGCGAATACCGCCGCGGAACCCAGGACGATCAGGGCGAGGCCCAGGACGGTGCGCCGGACAGCCGCCGCGACCGTCGCGGGGGCAACCGGGTGGTACCCGACGTAGAAGGAGTCGTCTTCGGTCATGAGGTCTCTCGGATCCCGGGCCTCAATCGATCTGCGCCGGCTCCACCCGGGTCCCGGGTGGGTTCGGGGACGGATCAACCAGGATTCGCCCCTGTTGAACCCGCACGTTGAAGGTCGGAATCTTCTCAGTGAATGGTGGCGGTGATTGTCCCGTGTCAGGCAGGTACTGATAGCCATGCCAGGGGCAGGTGATGCAGCCGTCGACGATCCTGCCCTCGCCAAGGGGACCGTTCTGGTGCTGGCAGACGTTGGAGACGCAGGAGATCCGGCCCCCGTGGCGGAACACCGCGATTCGTTCCCCGCCCACCATGGCGATGCGCGCCCGACCTTCACGGATCTCGCTGACGTGGCAGACTGCCACCCAGCCGTCCGGTTCCACCGGGGGTCGACGTTGATCGGTGCGGCGCTCGCGGTTCCCGGTGTAGAGATGCAGCCCGAACACGATTGCCGCGCCGGCCACTACCAGCACCCTGGCCGCCGTTCCTTCCTCCACTTGCAGGCTGCCCAGGGCGACGTGGGCCAGCACCAGTCCGAACGCAGCATATACCAGCATGTGAAGGGCCTTCCACACCGGGGCAGAGAGGGTGGCGAGCCAGAAGTCGTGACTGGTCGCCGCCATCACTACGAGGATGAGGAGGGCAAGGAGCCCAGTCAGCTCGAACGGAAAGACCCGGACTCGGGTTACATCGCCGGCACCGCTCAGCAGGCTGACGAAGGGATTCACGTCTCCCAGGGCGTGGAACTGGACGACGGCGAAGGTCGCGTGGCCGAGGGCCAGCAGGCACATCGTGACCCCGAGGTGGCGGCGGTTGTAGAGCAGTGGCAGGAATCGTGGGTCGAGCCGGGCCAGCGGGCCGAGGGCCAGAATAATCGCGAGCAGCACCAGCGCCGCGCTGCCCACTGCGCGGATCAGCGTGGTCTCCAGGGTGGCGTTGGGATCTCTCAGGCTGATGCTGGTGAAGAGGGCGACGTAGCCCAGCACCAACCCGGCGAGGATGCCGTCGTAGATGAACTTCTGGCGGTTCCAATTGACGGCCCGATAGAACGCGCTCATGGCCGGTCTCCGACTGCGGCACTGCCGGGCTGCAGTTGCCTGGGCGCCCTCACCAGCGCCCACCCGACTACCAGGGCGGTCAGCAGTGCGATCACGACGATCATTCGAAGATGGCGGCGGCGCAGGGGGCGAATCATGCGGTGGTGCGCCGATGGGCGGTTCGCTCGGTCGGTGGCGACCGGTCACCCCGGAGCACCCGCGTGAGCAGGAGCGGCCACAGCAGTGTGGCGCCCGGGATGATGAGGACGCGGAACGGTCGCGTGCCGTGGGCGGCCACCGGATCGAGCCGATTCACCAACCAGAAGGCGAATCCGATCGCGAACAGGAACCCGGCCAGGAGGTAGGCGCCAGCGGCCCGCACCAGCCAGATGGCTACATCAACGGGGAGCATGAGGTCCTCCCTAATTTCGTTTGCGGCGTTGGTCAGGCGGACATCCGGATGCGCGGGGATATCGTACCGCCGCCAGGGACCCCACGCGAGTCCGGCGCGGTGAAACAGTCTGGCGCGCTTCCGTCCCGCGCCTCGGGACGCTAGGTTTTCGTTCCTCCCGGCGCCGTAGCCAAGTGGTAAGGCAGAGGTCTGCAAAACCTCCATCACCGGTTCGACTCCGGTCGGCGCCTCTCCCGCGCAACAGCCTCGCACAAAGTCAATGCGGCCATCCGTTTAGGGTGGCCGATTTTTGTTGCGCGGACCTTGTGACCTGCGACACCGGCCTCCCTCTTGCGCGCCGCCTACCCTACTCCTCCACTCCGGCTCGGCCGGGTTACACCTGGTCCATCTGATCACGCGCGCACTGAGGCGCAACGCCATGGGCACCTTTCTTCGCAATCTCCGGAAGAGCGCCTCCTCTGAGGATCTCGCCGAACTGCAGCAGCTGGTCTCACGTCTCGATTCCCAGAAGAGCTCCCTCGAACAACTGGTGCAGCACGCCGATCGCTCCATCGCCCAGCTGCAGCGCCTCGGAACCCTGGGCGAACGGGTCAGCGCCCTGGAGCGCCAGCTGGCCTTCATGGAGCAGGTGGCCGCGCGGCTCAGCGCCGCCGAAACTCAGCTGAATACTCTCGCCGGCTCGCATCAGCGTCTCGAGTCCGAGCTGGCGGAGACGACCCGGGGCATCACTCAGGCCCGGAACGACGCGAACGCCGTCACCGCCGCGGTCGATCGGGCCCTCTCGCTCAAGCAGGAACTCACCGGCTTCCTGTCGCTGGAGGGTCCGTTCCGTCAGCTCAAAGGGGAGATGGACGCTCTGCAGGGGCAGGGCGAATCGTTCCGCGGCGACCTGGTGCGGCTCAGGGAGCTGCACGAGAAGACCGTCGGAGATTACAAAGCGGCCGGCAGCCGCATCGAATCGTTCGACTCCGATTGGCAGAGAGTCGCCCGCACCCTGGGCGAGGCCGAACACCGCATCGCCGGTCTGGAGCAGTTGGTAGGCGACATGGCTCCGGTCGCGGAGAGCGTCGCCCAGACCCGGCGGCAGCTCACGAGCGCCCGGACCGCCGCCGATCAGCTGGGGCAGAAGGTTGCCCTGCTGGAGCAGCAGCGCGATCAGATCGACCGCGCCACCGCCAAGCTCGAGCACCTCACGGCCCTCATGCAGCGCGCGGACAGTGGCCTCGAGCGGCAGGCGGACATCGTACGAACCTTGTCCGATCTGCGGACCCAGCTCGACCAGCTCCACGATGAGCACGCCAGCCTGCACGAACGCACCCGGGTGGCGGCGGAGCGGCTTGACCGCGTCGAGACCGGGCAGGGCAGTGCCGACCGCGCGCTCGCCTACGTCCGGGAAGGGCTCGACCAGAATACCGAACGGCTGGCGCTGGAGAGCCGAAGCATCGAGGGCGTCGCCCAGCGTCTCAGCGATCTGCGTCGGAGCCTTGCCGACTGGGAAGAGCGGATCAGCAATCTGTCCGCGGGAGCCGAAGCCATCAGCGCCGCCGCGACCCGCGCCGACTCCCTCTCAGCCCAGGTGGACGACCTGTCGGCGAGCCTGGGCCGCCTCTCCGAGATCGGCCACCGCGCTAAGGCAGGGCTGAGCGACCTCGAGCGGCTGGAGGAAGAGGTCGCCGGCCTCACCCAGCGAACCTGCCGGGTAGAGGAGTCGCGGCCGGCGCTCGAGCGGGCCGTGCGGGACCTGCAGTCGCTCACCGCCACCGCGGAAGCAATCCGCGACGCCCTGGAGCAGCTGCGCGCCGCCCGTCAGGAGCTGACCGACGCCCGGGGTCGCGTGGAAGGTACCCGCACTTGGCTGGGAGATGTGGAACGGCAGATGAGCACTCTGCAGTCCGATGTCGTCGGACTCGACCGGATGCGGTCGACGTTGGATGACTTGCGGCAGGAGGTCGAACAGCTCACGGCGGCCATGAGCGTGGTGGAGGCCCGCCGCGGCGTGGTCGAGGATGTCCAGCGGCGCCTGAGCGATGCCGCCGCCCTCGGCGCCTCTGTCGAAGAGCGGGCCCGGACGCTCGCGGAGCGTCTGGCCGCGGCGGAGGATCATCTGGGCACGCTCGGCCCGAGGCTCGATGATGTCAGCCGGGCCGGTAACCAGCTCATGGCCTTCGGCGCTGAGCTGCGCGAGATGGAGCAGCGGGTGCGCGGAGTGCAGGGGACGGTCGGCGGGCTGGAAGAACGCGCCGGTGCGGTCGCGGTGCTGGCCGATCGGATGCAGGACCTCGCCCGGGAGGTCGAGCAGCGCCAGCAGGCGCTCGCCCGGGCGACCGAGCACCTGGAACGCGCCACTACCCTGAGGCAGGAAGCCGCCGAAGCGGCGCAGATCCTGGCCGAGCGGGCCCGGGAGATGGACACGGTGCTCGACCATGCGGACGACCGGCTGGAAGCCTGCGCCGCGCTTTCTCAGGAGCTGGAGGCACGAATCGCCTCTTTGGCTGCCGTGCAGGACCGGATCAATGCCTTCGAGGGGAAATTGGCGGAATGGCGGCTCGCGGAGCAGCATCTCGCCCAAGCCACCGAGCAGGCCACGATGCGCCATGCGACGATCGCCGCCTTGCAGGGTGAGATTCGGGCGCTGTACGAGGTTGCCGAGCGGACCCAGGCCGACGCCCGCGCCGTGGCCGACGCGCAACCGCAGGTCGCTCGCACTCGCGCCGAGCTCGACGCGCTGCTGAATCGGCTGGGGGACGCCGATGGGGTGATGCGGACCCTGGAGGAACGGCGGCGTCAGCTAGACCGTACCGAGGAACGGTTGGCCCACGCCGATACTCTGCTGGCCGATGTCCGGATGGCGCTGGAGACCCTCCTGTCCCAGAAGGCGCAGGTGGATCATTTCCTCGAGAAGGCGACGGCCCTCTCCCTCGAAGCCAGGCGCGTCGAAGGCCTGCTCGACACCCTGCGTGAGGAGCGGCGCATCACCGACCGGATCCAGAACTCCCTGGCGGAGCTCCGGCGCCAGGATGAACTCGCCAGCCGCGGGACCACCGCGGAGGCCTGAGGTCCCCGCTTCCGATCCGGAGGTCTGGTCGGCACGTTTCCATGCCGACAACCTCCGGATCGAATCATGACTTCCGCAGAGCTCCGCGCCCTCCAGCTTCCCCTCAAGACCCGGTACCGCGAAGACCCTGAGACCGCGCGGGTGACCTCCACGGCGGAGGCAAGCCTGCCCGCCGGCGCCATCCAGGCCGACGTCCGGGCGGGTGGGGCCGTGGTGGAGGTGGGCCTCCATCCCGCGACCGGCGGTGATGGTTCCAAGCGATGCTCGGCGGACCTCCTCCTGGAGGCGCTGGTGGGCTGCGCCGGCGTCACCCTCCAGGCGGTGGCCACCGCCATGGGCCTGACCGTCCGAGGCGGTCGGATCCGCGCCGAAGGTGATTGGGATGCCCGCGGTACTCTCGGTGTGAGCCGCGACACTCCGGTCGGTCTCACCGACGTCCGGCTCAGCTTCGACATCGACAGCGATGCCACGCCCGAACAATCGGCCAAGCTGATGGAGCTGGTCGAGCGGTACTGCGTCGTGGCTCAGACGCTCAAGGCCGGCACGCGGATTCGGCTGCTGGACGGCCGCTAGGAGGAGACCCGAACACACGTCGACCTGTCCCGGGCGATTGCTTACTGTTCTCCAGTCCGTCTCGTCTCATGCGCACCCGCTTCGCTCCCGCACCGACCGGCTATCTGCACCTCGGTCACGTCGCGAATGCCCTGTATGTCTGGGGGGCGACGCTGAGCCGTGGGGCCGAAGTACTGTTCCGGGTGGAGGACCACGACCGTCAGCGCTGCCGCGCGGTCTACGAGCAGGCGTTGCTTGAGGACCTGGACTGGCTGGGGCTGGTACCCGACCTCGGGACGACCGCCGAATTCCGGAGCGGGCCCTCCCCCTTCCGGCAGAGCGACAACAGCGAGGTATACGCTGCTCACGTCGAGCTGCTCCGTACCTACGGCCACCACGTGTACGCCTGCGATTGTTCCCGATCGACCCAGGGAGGGGCCGCCGTTCCCGAGGGTGGCGTCACGCGGCCATACGACGGACGCTGCCGTAGCCGTAACCTGGCCCCCGGTCCGGGGCGGGGTCTTCGGGTCGTGATCGAGGCGGGCGACGAGGTGTTCGAGGATCTCCGGCTGGGACCGCAGGTCCAGTCGCCGGCGGAGCAGTGCGGGGACCTGCTGCTCCGCGACCGGCTTGGGAATTGGACCTATCAGTTCGCGGTGGTGGTAGACGACCTGCGCCAGGCGATCGACCTGGTGATCCGGGGCGAGGATCTGCTCGACTCGACCGGGCGTCAGCTCCGTCTGGCCCGGATGCTCGGACGGCGTAAGATGCCGCTGTTTCTGCACCATCCGCTGATCCGCAAACCAAGCGGAGAAAAGCTCAGCAAGGCCAGCCGCGACACCAGCGTGCGGGCGCTTCGCGCCGCCGGAAAAAGCCCGGAAGACCTCTTTGGTCAGGCGCTGTTCGCGCTGGGGCTGCTTCCGCTGGCGCGGCCCGTCACCCTCGACGAAGCACGGGGGCTGGTCCCGACTTCGTGAGGGCGGCGGTCTTCACTGTACGGCCTACCTGTCTGTCGTTCCGGCAAACAATCCGTGACGGATCCGCGCGGCCTTGGGCGAGGCATTCGGATCGGCCTCGACGTGAAATTCGGTCCGCGCCACCAGCCGCACGTTGCCGGCCAGGGTCATGTCCTTGCCCTCGCGGCGAATCCGGATAGGCAAGGCCTCGCCGCCACGACTGGCGTAGACCCGGCGGAAGCGAGGGAACGCAGAGTCCGCATCGATTGGAACTTCTCCAAGGGCGAGAAGCACATCTCCGGCCTGCAGCCCGGCCTCTGCTCCGGCCCCCTCAGGAACCACTTCTGTCACCTTGATTCCCGCCGAATCGCCGGTGGTATTGATGCCGAGGCGCGGCTCCCGAATCGTGTCCGTCCGGCTGCGAAGGCCCGCCAATGGCAGGATGCTATCCCAGGGAAACGGATCGCGGCCATCCACATACCGGGCGTCAAATCCGTTGAACTGGCGTCCTCCAGCTGCCCGGCTCACGGCCCCCCACCATTCGGCCGCCCCGAAGCCGCGGCCCTTCTTGTAGGTGGAGTTGTAGACCTCCCGCATCGCGTCGTCGAGAGAGTGTCGGTTATTGGTCGCATCCCG
>DASPUE010000245.1:0-2618 GCA_035623055.1 Gemmatimonadales bacterium | reverse complement strand
CACATCTTCGCGCCAGGCGTCAACGTCCAGGCGGTCACCGACTTCATCCGCAACTCGGCGGCCGCCGGCTTCTTCGGCCTGTACGACACCCTGGGCGGTGGCCTCTCCCGGGCGACGGTGTTCGCGCTGGGCATCATGCCCTACATCTCCGCGTCCATCATCTTCCAGCTGGCGGGCGGCATCGTCCCGTCGATCGGCAAGATGCAGAAAGACGAGGAGGGCAAGAAGAAGCTGACCCAGTGGACCCGGTACACCACGGTGATGATCGCGCTCACCCAGGCGTACACCTTCGCGGTGTTCATCGCATCGACGGTCCCGGGGGCAGTGCCGAACGACTCCTTCTGGACCCGGCTGTCGATGGTGGTGGTGCTCACCACCGGTGCGATCTTCGTGATGTGGCTGGGAGAGCAGATCACCGAGCGCGGGATCGGAAACGGGATGAGCCTGCTCATCACCTTCTCGATCCTGGACCGGCTGTGGCCGGGCCTGGTCAACATGTACGGGTTCTTGACGACCGGCGTTCTCAGTATCGGCAAGGTCGTGTTCTTCGCCGTGATCCTGCTGATGGTGGTGACCCTGGTGACGGCGATGACGCTGGCGGCCAGGCGGATCCCGGTGCAGATCCCGCGCAAGGTCATGGGTCGCGGCCGGATGACGCAGGGCCAGAAGACCTTCATCCCTATCCGGTTGATCACCGCCGGCGTGATGCCCATCGTCTTCGCCCAGACGATCATCATCGTGCCCGGCACTATCGCCAGCTTCACCCGGAGCCCGTGGGCCCGCTCCATGGCGGACTTCTTCGCGCCCGGTGAGCTGCCGTACGACCTGAGTTTCGCGATCCTGATCCTGCTGTTCAGCTACTTCTATACGTCCATCATCTTCAACTCGGTGGACCTAGCGGAGAACCTGAAGAAGCAGGGTGGGTTCGTGCCGGGCGTGAAGCCCGGGGCCAGCACCGCCGACTACATCGACAACGTCCTGGCCCGGGTCACGCTCCCGGGTGCCCTCTTCCTGGCGGCCATCGCGCTGGTGCCGGTGATGCTGACCAAGAACCTGGGCTTTCAGCAGCAGTTCGGCGGGACGTCGGTGCTGATCGTGGTCGGGGTACTGCTCGATACGCTCGCCCAGGTGCAACAGCATCTGACCCTGCGCAAGTACGATAGCTTCATGAAGGCGGGGCGGATCAAGTTCCGGGGCCGGCAGCAACGCTTCATGTAGGGCCCGTCGAACGCCGCGAAGTGAGAAGTGAGAAGTCGGAGTGAGGCCCCTCACTTCTCGCTTCTCACTTCTGGCTTTCTGACCGCACGAAAGGACAGCGAGTTCTTCATGGACATCCTTCTTCTCGGTCCCCCCGGCGCCGGCAAGGGCACTCAGGGCGCGCTGCTCGCGGAACGCCTGGGTGTTCCCAAGTTCGCGACGGGAGACCTGCTCCGTGACGCGGTCAAGCGTGGCACGCCCGTGGGGCTCAAGGCCAAGGCGGTGATGGAGGCCGGTCAGCTGGTGAGCGATGACATCATCATGGGCGTGGTCCGTGACGAGCTGGGGAAAGCGGAGGCGAAGAACGGCGTCATCTTCGACGGCGTGGTGCGCACGGTGCCGCAAGCCGAAGGGGTAACGCGGCTGCTCACCGAGCTTGGCCGGCGGATGGATCACGTTCTGTTCTTCGACGTGCCGGACGAGGAGATCCTCGCCCGGATCGAGAAGCGCCGGTCGATCGAGGGGCGGGCCGACGACGATCCGAAGGCGGTGGCGACCCGGCTCCGAGCCTATCGCGATCAGACCGCGCCAGTCCTGGAATGGTTCCGCCAGCGCGGGAAGGTGGACCTCATCCCGGCCGTGGGCACGATCGACGGCATCGCCGCGCGGGTGCAGAAGGTGCTGGGACGGTAAGCCGGCGGCCGCAAGGCTTCCGACGATCCGCCGGCAGGTGCGCGATGATCACCATCAAGTCCCCACGCGAAATCGAGACGATGGCCCGAGCGGGCCGTATCGTCTGGGAGACCCTGGAGCTGGTCCGGCGCACGGTGCGTCCCGGTGTGAGCACCAGCGACCTCGACGTGGTCGCCGAGGAGTTCATCCGGAGCCACCCTGGCGCCAGGCCATCCTTCAAGGGTCTGTACGGCTTCCCGAAGACACTCTGCACCTCGATCAACGAGGAGATCGTCCACGGTATTCCCAGCCCCAAGCGGGTGCTCCGGGAGGGGAACATCGTGAGCGTCGATGTCGGGGTACAGCTAGAGGGGCTGCATGCCGATTCGGCCATGACAGTCGGGGTGGGGGAAATCTCCCCGCTGGCACACCGGCTGCTCGCGGTGACGCAGGAGTGCCTCGACGCGGGCATTGCGCAGGCCCTGGTCGGCAATCATGTCGGCGATATCGGGCACGCGGTCCAGACGGTGGCAGAGGCCGCCGGGTTCGGGGTAGTCCGCGAGCTGGTGGGACACGGCATCGGGACGCAATTCCACGAAGAGCCCCAGGTCCCGAACCATGGGCAGCCCAAGCGTGGGCCGAGGTTGCTCGAGGGGATGACCATCGCGATCGAGCCGATGATCACCGCCGGGCACTACGCGACGAAGACGCTCTCCGACAAATGGACCGTGGTGACCGCGGATGGCAGT
>DASPUE010000244.1:0-3862 GCA_035623055.1 Gemmatimonadales bacterium | reverse complement strand
CCGCAATCACTACACGCCCGCGGTGTCGCTGGCCATGGCACACCGCAAGGAATTCGAGGGTCGCATGCTCGCGATCCTGAATCCAGAGCTTCGTCGGCGGAGTCCGAGCCGCGCCGAGACCGCCGCGCTGGTCGGATCACTCGCGGTGCTGGCGCTCCTGGTTGGAGCGGCCGCTCCGGTACCACGTGCTGCCCCTCCGTCGCCGATTCCTGAGCCGCGGGAACCGCTGGCTCATTCCGCCACACTGGACACGGTCCATCGTACTCCCGTCGCGGCGGATACAATCCACCGCGCTCTGGTTCGCCGGGCGCCACCCGTGGCGCCAGCCGTGATATCTGCCGCGGTGCGCTTGGCACTCGACACCAGCTCCGCCCAGGGACCCGGGGACGACCGGGCGGCGGTGCTGGCGAAGACGCTTCGCACCGATTCCAGCGCATCGGTTCGGAGGGTCGCGGCTTGGGGTCTCCAGCGGTATGCCAGGCTTCCGGTCGCGGCCGATGCGTTGATCGCCGCGCTCGACGGAGACCGAGATCCAGAGGTGCGCGAGATGGCCGCCTGGGCGCTGGCGGAGACCCGGGGCGGTTCGGCCGGCGCGGTGTTGGGGAAGGCGGTCCGTCAGGACAAGGATCCCCACGTCCGTGAGACGGCGGTGTGGGCCCTGGGCTTGGTCCGTGATCCGGACCAGGTCCCGGCGTTGGTGGGCGCCTTGGGAAATCCCGACGCCGACGTGCGTGAAGTGGCGGCGTGGGCCATCGGCTCCAACCGCCCCGCGCAGGCCCCGAGCGAGTTGATTCACGCGTTGGGAGACCACGACCGGGACGTGCGCCTGTCGGCGGCCTGGGCGCTCTACGTCATCCGGGACACGATGACCGTTGGTGCGCTGGACGCCGCCTTCCGCCGGGAGACGGATCCCGAGGTCCAACGCGGATTACTCCGGGCCCTCGGTGCCATGGGGGACCGTGCGGTGGACGCCTTGAGCAAGCTGGTGAGCTCTCCGGACTCCGAGGTTCGCGCCGTCGCGGTTACCGCGCTAGCCGGTGGCAACGCGACTGGCCCCTGGCCCTGGCCGAGACCCCGGCCGCGGCCGTTTCCCTAGACCACAACCCAGAATGCGCGTGCGGTAACCCAGCGGTGCTCACCGCGCCCGCCGCGCATGGGCGGTGGTGCTGAAAAATCAACAAGACGCAATCACCAGCTGCACGGGAGACCCACATGCTGCGCATAGCCAGGATCACGCTCACGGCGCTTGCCACCCTCTCCGGGGCGGCGCCGCGAGCGGGACACACGGGAATGATGCTGACGGCGGCGGAGGACGTTCACGAGTTGCTCGCCGCCGCACACGGCGCACCGGTCGCCCTGTGCGCGCTGGCCGCACGCGCGGTCGGCAACTTCGGCTGGGGCGCGTGGACCGATGCTCCGGCCACCCCCTTGCCGCGCCGGGAGACCCCGGGCGCTCGCCGTGAACGGCGGGAGGATCTGCCGGTCGAGGATCAGCGGTTTCTGCTCGACAGCCTGTCCACCAGCGACGCCTGTGTCCGCGAACTGGCGATACGACTCCTGGCGACGCAGGAGAGCGACGTGGTCGCCGCCGGTCTGGAGCAACGGCTCACCGCGTCTGACTCCTCCCTCCGCGCGGTGGCGGCGCTCGGCCTTGGTCTCAGTGAGCCCAAGAGCGCCGTTGATCCACTGCTCCACGTGGTGCGCGATCCTGCAGCCGGGACCCGCGCCAATGCCATCTGGGCCCTAGGGCGCATTGGTGACGGACGGGCGGTGCGTCCGGCAACCACGGCGCTAAGCGACGGTTCGCCGCTGGTGAGAACCGCTGCGGCGGGCGCGCTCGGGCACCTCGACTCGACCAGCGCGATACCCGCGCTCGTTCGCATCCTGCGCGACGACCCGGTCGCCAACGTCCGGCGCACCGCCGCGTGGGCGCTAGGCCAGCTCGAGGCCAAGCAGGCGGCCGAAGGGTTGGCCGCGTCCCTCCGGAGCGACAAGGACCCAGCGGTGCGAGAGATGAGCGCATGGGCGCTCGGCAACATCGACGATCCAACGAGTGGTACAGCGCTGCTCACTGCCGCCAAGGGTGACAGCGATGATGCCGTCCGCGAGATGGCCGTGTGGGCCGTCGCCGAGCATGGCGACAATGCGATGGCGGATGGCGTGGGCCAGCTGCTTTCGACCGAGCGGAGTCCCAAGGTTCGACGCACCGCCGCCTGGGCTCTCGGCCAACTTGGCCCTCGGTCGGCGCCGAAGGGACTCATCGATGCGCTGGGCGACAATGACGCCGACCTGCGTCTCCGCTCGGCGTGGGCCCTCTCGGAGATCGGCGACGGGACGGCCATTCCGGCGCTGCGCACCGCGCTGTCCAAGGAACAGGACGCGAAGGCCCGCAAGGCCGAGATTCGTGCGCTGATTCATTCCGGGGAGCGGGCTGAACAGCTCACCGCGCTGCTCGAGTCCAAGGACCCCGAGGTTCGTGAGGCGGCGATTCGGGGGATTGCCGGACACCGGGGTGTCGATCCATGGCCTTGGCCCCAACCCCGGCCGAGACCCTTTCCCTGAGACGGGAACTCCGACGGCCGAGTCATGCAACCTTGCCGGTGGCTCGGCCGTCTAAGGCAATGACCTTCCGGTGGACATCATACAGTGACGGGTTTGCTAGGCATGCTGCTGCTGGTCCAGGCGGAGGCAACGGTGCTGCCTCCACCGCCGCCTATGTCCGAAACCGCGATCCGGGCCACCTTGGCCGTCGTGCCCCCGGTGATCGATGGTCGGGACGACGACGCCATCTGGCGATCGGCGCCGGTCATCGACCACTTTCTCGAGGCGCGACCCAGCGAGGGCGCGGCGCCCCAGCTCCGGACCGAGGCGCGGGTGGCCTACGATGCGCACAACCTGTACGTCTTTGTCCGTTGCTTCGATCCCCATCCGGACAGCATCGTCAGCCTGCTCTCCCGGCGGGACGATCAGACCGCATCGGACCATATCACCCTGATGCTCGATCCGTATCACGACCGCCGCACGGGATACGAGTTCTCGGTCAATCCGGCTGGGGTGAAGTCCGATTATGCCATATATAATGATGGAAACGAGGACGTCGCCTGGGACGGGGTCTGGGATGCGGCCACGACCATCGATTCTCTCGGATGGACCGTCGAGTACCGGATTCCCCTCTCGCAGCTCCACTACACGCCCAAGGCTAATGGGACCTTTGGCCTGCTGATCTGGCGGCTGGTCGAGCGTTACACCGAGGTCGTCACCTGGCCGCTGTTCCGGGGTTCGAAGTCCGGCTTTACCTCCCAATTCGGTGAGCTCACCGGGCTCGACAGCCTCGCCAGTCCGGGGCACGCGGAACTGACGCCCTACGTGGTGACCAAGAACGTGACGGGACCCCCCTCGGCGGGGTACGCGCGGAGCCAGGAGTTCACGGCTGGGGGTGATCTCCGCTACCGGATCGCTTCGAACCTTCATCTCTATGCGACGGTCAATCCGGATTTCGGCCAGGTCGAGGCCGATCCGTCGGTCCTCAACCTCGGCGCCTTCGAGACCTTCTTCGATGAGCGGCGCCCGTTCTTCGTGGAGGGGAAGGGTCTGTTCACCTTCAACGTGAACTGCGTGGTGGTCGTCGACTGCAGCACCGGTGAGGGGCTGTTCTACTCGCGCCGGATCGGCCGAGCCCCGGAGCTTGCCGACGTCTACGGCGACGACGCCTCTGCCACCTCGACGCGGATCCTTGGTGCCACCAAGCTGAATGGCCGCCTCCCCGGGGGATTTTCTATCGGGGTTCTCGATGCCGTCACCGATCGGGTGGACGGTCCGGGCGGCACCACGCTGGAGCCGACCACCAACTACGGCGTGGTCC
>DASPUE010000243.1:0-3710 GCA_035623055.1 Gemmatimonadales bacterium | reverse complement strand
GGTGGGCCGTAAGGGACGCCGAGGATCGAAGGCGCCCGGGGCGGACCCTCTAGGCCCCGACACGCGAGAGCTGATTCGCCGCTGCCCGCGGCCGGTATTGGTCTGCGGCTCCCGCCCGACCGCGATGGATCGGGTACTGGTGGCATATGCGGGCGGGGCGGTGAGCGAGGGGACGCTGGCGTTCGCGGCGCGCTTTGCCGGGATTACCGGCGCCCACCTCGACGTGCTCCATGTCGGGACGGACCCCGCAGAGGGAGGGCGCACACTGGCCCGCGCGTCCGGGGCGCTCTCGCTCGCCCCGCTCGACTTCGAGACCCACTTCATCACCGGCGATCTCGAGACCGCCATCCCCGAGACGGTCCGCCGTCTCGGCTCCAATAGCCTCTTCGCCGGTGCCCATCGCGAAGAGAGTGGCTGGCTGGTCCCCTCGCACACCCAGATTATCTTGCGGCTCACCGACATCCCCGTCCTGGTCCACATGCAACCCGCCATATCCGGTGCCCGCGTCTCCATTGCCACTCGCCGTCCTGCATCTCGATGAAAGCTGCCTCGGCAACGGCAGGGACGGCGCCACTCCAGGCGGATCCGCGGGACTGATCGAGACTCGAGTCGGCGGCAGGATCCAACGGCGGGACTTCTACATCCATTCGGCAGACACCACCAACAATCGCATGGCCCTCTCCGGGGCCATCGCCGCGCTGCAGCTGCTCGCCGGCAAGGGGAAGCGGCTCAGGGCGTTGCTGGTGTCCGACTCCGAGTACCTGGTGAAGGGAATGCGGGAATGGGTCCCCGGGTGGATCGCCCGGGGCTGGAGGCGCAAAGGCGGAGAGATCGAGAACCTGGAGCTCTGGCGGCTGCTGGTCGACTCGGCGGCGAGGCACGAAGTCCAGTGGGCCTGGGTCCGGGGCCACCGGGGACACGCCAAGAACGAGTACGCCAACGATCTGGCGGTGCGCGCTGCCACCGAGCAGATCACCTCCGCCGGGGCGGTGCCGTCCGGATTCGCCGATTGGCTCGAGACGCACCGGGCCAAGGGCCAGTACGCGGACTACGATCCGGACGCGGATTTTGATCGGCTGGAACACCGCCTGGCATCGGGAGAGCGCTTTCGTCACGCCGATTCGTGAGAGGGGCGGCGGGAGGCTTGAGCCTTGCTTGACACTGCCGAGAGCGGACTCTACTCTGCCAGTTCCATGACCGACCTCGAACGGCTCTTCCGCCGACTGGTGGACAATCTCATCGCCATCGATCCGGCCCGATTGCACCGGCCCATCCTGGTCGGGGACCTGCTCACTTCCGTCATCCCCTACCGCACGAACCGCCGGTCGCTCTCGATCGATTCCGCCGAGGACTACGACATGCTGGTCCTGCGACTGGTGAGCGGCGAGGGCGGATTCGTGCGCATGCTCTCGGACGACGTCGCCCAGGTGTTTCGGGACCAGTTGACAAGCCCCAACCCCGATCTGGGCATCTTGCGCGAACACGAGAAGGCGGAACTGCTCCTCGGCACCGAGCCGCTGGCGCACGCACTGGGTCCTGGGCCCGAGGAGGCCTACGCCCCGCCGGAGGAGGAGGGGGCGGCCGTTGAGCCACCGAGCCGCCGAAGCGCGGAGGCGCCGCTCGAGGTTCCATTCGAGTCGGTGCGGCGGGTCCCCTTCAGCGCGGAACCCGCCACGACCCCCGTCCCCGCCGGGCCTCCACCCCCAAGGATCACCGCCGAACCGACCAACGAGCCGCGGCCAAAGCTGCTCAGGGATTCCGGGGCCCGCTGCAGCTTCTGCGGCGGTCGACTTCCCTCCGGCCGCACCGTCAACTTCTGTCCGCATTGCGGCCAGAACCAGAGTTTCACCCGCTGCCCCGAGTGTCACTCCGAACTGGAGCTGGGCTGGCGTCACTGCATCAACTGCGGGCACCATGTGGTGGACGGCTAGAGTCGCGCGCGCGGGGCCCCGCCTGGGACTCGCGTTCCTGCTCGCCCTTCAGGGCACCCTCCTTGCCCAGAACGCCCCTGCCGATTGCCGGGACCTGCAGAACCGGCCGGTCAGGGTCACGACCGACCGAACCATTTCTCATCCTGCCGAGGCCACGCTCGACAACAGCGGCCAGCCGCTGATCTACTGGAACCCCAACCTGTCCAACGGGCGTTCGGAGAGCTGGCGACGGTTCTCCCTGCTCCACGAATGCGGTCACATCCTGCTGCATCACGTCGATCGCATGACCGGCACGGTCGAGGACCGGCGGCGCCAGGAGCAGGATGCGGACTGCTTCGCGTTCCAGACGCTGGTCGATTCTCGCGAGACCAATGGCAGTCGGCTCGACAAGTTCCGAGACGAGATCCTCATGAGTTCCGGTGATCTCATGCACCTTGGGGGTGAAGAGCGGCTGGCGAGTCTGGATCAGTGCCTCCAGGAGCGCGACGACCAGCATCGCTGGCGGGCGGCGCTCGACCGACTCCTGCTCGCGAGCCGTGACAGCTTCGGGGCAATCACCGGCCCGTGGCGCGGGGAGAGTTGGTCGGGGACGGTTCACGAGGCCACCCTGCTATTGCCCGGCACGTTCGACTGCGAGATCCGCCCACCACGCGCATTCGTCTGCCTCATGATGGCCGCCGACGAGGAGCAGGCCTCCCACCGGCGCTTCCAGGCGATCCGTCACTTGATCGGTGAATGGCTACCCGCCGACTGGACCAGTTCCGACCACCCCTTCCAAGCCACCAGCTACGCCGAACTGTTCGTCGCCCAGAGCGGGAGCGACGGGACCTTCATCGCGCTGGCACGGACTCGCGGAAGCCGGGTTTATTTCGTGGCCCGACCCTATTCGATGACGTCTCTTGCCGCGAGGTTACCGCACTAGGGCCGGGAAATGGGGCATCGGGGCTACTGAACCGACCCGGCACACCTGCGCTAAGTCATTACTCGGCAATAGCATCCGGCCTCGCTCGACTTCCTCCCATCGGATGGGCGATATTTCGCCCCCTCTAGGTCCCTTCCTTATATAGGGAGCAGGCGATGCCCACCCAGGGGCACCCCCAGGAAGTTTTCTTGCTCGCCGGCGTCCGCACCGGCTTCGGAAGCTTTGGCGGTACCCTCAAGGACTTTTCCGCCACCGATCTCGGCGTCGTCGCCGCACAGGGGGCGCTCGAACGCGCCCGAGTAGCCCCCGGCAGCGTCGATCATGTCATCTTCGGCAACGCCCTGCAGACCAGCGCGGATGCGATCTATCTGGCGCGCCACATTGCGCTCCGGTCGGGGTGCAGCATCGAGACGCCGGCGGTGACCGTCAACCGGCTGTGCGGCTCGGGGTTCGAGGCGATCATCCAGGGCGCCCAGCAGATTCTGTTAGGCGAATCCCGAATCGTCCTGGCAGGTGGCACCGAGTCCATGAGCCAGGCTCCTCACGTGGTCCGGGGAGCGCGCTGGGGGCTCCGGCTTGGACCGGCTCCGCCGCTGGAAGATGCGCTGTGGGAGGCGCTGCGAGACAGCACCTGTGGCCGCTCGATGGCGGAGACCGCCGAGGCGCTGGCCGAGCGCTATCGGCTGAGTCGGCAGGAGGTGGACGAGGTCGCGCTCGCGAGTCAGACCCGAGCGCGGGATGCCTGGGCCGCCGGCGTATTCGCTGACGAGATAGTCCCCGTCCTGGTCCCCAACCGGAAGACCCGGCAGCCAGAGCCCTGGGCCAAGGATGAGCACCAGCGGCCAGACAGCACCATG
>DASPUE010000242.1:0-5903 GCA_035623055.1 Gemmatimonadales bacterium | reverse complement strand
AAGGAATCAGGAGCCGCGGTCATCGTGGTGGGGCACGTTACCAAGGGCGGGGGCATCGCCGGCCCCAAGACCCTCGAGCACATCGTGGACACGGTACTCTACTTCGAGGGGGAGGCCACTCTCGATCATCGCCTGCTTCGGGCCACCAAGAACCGGTTCGGATCGGTCGACGAGATCGGCGTCTTCACCATGACGGGCCATGGCTTGGTCCCCGTCCCCAACCCATCAGCTCTTTTCCTGGCGGCACGTGACAGCGGTACCAGCGGCAGCGCGGTGACCGCGTTGATGGAAGGAACCCGTCCCGTGCTCGTGGAAGTCCAAGCGCTCGCCGCGCGGAGTGGCTTCGGTACCCCCCAACGGGTCGCAACCGGACTCGACCAGAAACGACTCGCGGTGCTGCTCGCGGTGCTGGAGCGGCGGGGGGGAACCTCGTTCACCGACCTCGACGTGTTCGTGCAGGTGACCGCCGGCGTGCGACTCACCGAGCCCGCCTCAGATCTGGCGGTCGCTGCCGCGCTGGTCTCCAGCGTGCACAACCGCGCCACTCCGCCTGATGCGCTCTTCCTGGGCGAGTTGGGCCTGGGCGGCGAGATCCGGCCCGTCGGTGGGCTGGAGCGGCGGCTGGTCGAGGCGAGCCGACTGGGCTTCCGGCGCGTCTTCGTCTCAGGCCGCACGACGGCGCAGATGGCGGGTCTCACCTTCCTGGGACTGGACCACGTCGATCAGCTGGTGCAGGCGCTTGCCGCGTGATGTCGGGGTCGTGATCGTCGCCGCGGGGCGAGGCACCCGCTTCGGGGGGGAGGTTCCCAAGCAGTACCGAGAACTTGGCGGAGTCCCCATGCTCCTCCGCGCCCTGCGGCCCTTCACCGCCCACCCCGACGTCGCCCACACTGTCGTCGTGTTGCCGCCGGCCGACGCGGACCGGCCACCGGGATGGCTTGCTGACCAGTTGGGGGGTAGCCTGACCGTGGTCGCCGGCGGGGCCGAACGACACGACTCGGTGGCCCTCGGCCTGGCCGCGCTCCCCGGACCATGTGCTATCGTTCTGGTACACGATGCCGCTCGACCCCTCGTGGATCGGGGCACAATCGACGGCGTCATCGCCGCGGCGCGCCGGGGGGACGGGGCTGTGCCTGCGGTTCCGCTGGGTGATACACTGAAGGAAGCGGCCGAGACAGCTCCGGGGACGGTGGAGGAGCGCGGGTATCCTGTGGTGGGTCGAACGGTCCCACGGGACCGTCTCTGGCAGGCGCAGACCCCTCAGGGGTTCCCGCGGGCCCTGCTGGAAGAGGCCCATGCGAGAGCTCGGCAGGAGGGGATCGCGGTAACCGACGATGCCATGCTGGTCGAGCGGCTGGGCGCCCGGGTGCGGCTGGTACCTGGCTCGCCGCTTAACTTCAAGGTGACGACCGAGGACGACTTCAAGCTCGCGGAGCGGCTGTTGTGACCCACATTCTGTTGATCTGCACGGGGAACACCTGCCGGAGTCCGCTGGCGGAGGCGATGCTGCGCCGCAAGCTGCAGGAGCGTGGCGTCGAAGGGGTCACGGTTGGTTCTGCGGGGACTGGCGCCTGGGACGGCGCACCTGCGAGCGAAGGCGCCTACCTGGTCGCCTTGGAGCACGGGCTCGACCTGTCGTCGCACCGGGCGCGACTGCTCACGCGCGAGCTCGTCGATGGATCGGATCTCGTACTGACCATGGCTCGCCATCACTTGGCGCGTGCCGAGCAGTTGGGCGCGTCCGGCAAGGCGCACCTGCTGGGCGAATTCGCGGGCGGCGAAGGGGCGACTGCGGAAGTGCGCGACCCCTTCGGCGGGGATCTCGAAGGGTATCGGGAAACCTACGAGGAGCTCGACGCCATGCTGGGGGCGATTGTGGCGCGCCTCGAGCGGGAGCGATTGGGTGATCGGCGGTAGAAGCCGGGTCTTCGCGCTTCTCGGAGACCCGGTCGGGCACTCGCTCTCCCCTGCCATGCACAACGCCGCGTTCCTGGCGCTGGGCCTCGATGCGGTATACGTCGCGCTGCGCGCGGTCCCCTCCGATGTGCCTCATCTGATTCATGCTCTTTGCCGGGCCGGCGGGGGCGGCAACGTAACGGTGCCCCACAAGGAAAGCGCGGCTGGATGCATCGAGCTTCCGAGCGAGCGGATGCAGGGACTGCGCGCGTGCAACACCTTCTGGGAGTCGGAGGGGCGGGTGTGCGGTGACAACACCGACGTTGACGGTGTGCTCGAGGGCCTGGCCCGCCTGGACGCGCCAGCAACCGCCTGGTTGATCGCCGGAACTGGCGGAGGGGCCCGCGCGGCGGTCGCCGCCGCCCAACTTCGCGGCGCCCGAGTCGCCGTCCGCTCCCGGGATCCGGCTCGCCGGGCCGGCTTCGAGTCCTGGGTCCGTGCCAGAGGCGTCCCGCTGGCGCTCGCCGAACAGTGCGAAGTGCTCGTCAACACCACGCCACTCGGCCTGAGGTCGGGGGACCACCTCCCGCTAGCCCTCGACGAGGCGCCCCAGGCACAAGTCGCATTCGACATGGTCTATCTCCAGGGCGAAACCACCTGGGTCCGGCTGATGCGCCAGGAGGGACTTCGCGCAGCGGATGGCCGCGCGATGTTGGTCGCACAAGGTGCGGCGGCCTTTCGGCGGTGGTTTCCCGAAGAGGAGCCTCCTCTCGAGGTGATGCGGGCCGCGGTGAACGATGCGCTTCGCTGAGTTCACTGCCCTCGCTCGTCGCGCGGAACTGTGGCTCCTCCCCGGCGAGTGCCTCCACTGTCACGCGACCGTGGGACCCGAGGATCCCCTCATCTGCGCTCCGTGTCAGAGTCGCTGGCGCGACTTGCCGCATCCGCAATGCGAGCGCTGTGGGCAGCCCACGGCGGGTGTCGCAGCCGCGTGTCGCATATGCGCCGCATGGCCGGATGGACTGGTGCGCGCGCGGAGCGCCGTGTGGCTGGATGAGCAGGCACGTGGAGCGGTACATCATCTCAAGTACGGCGGATGGTGGCGGGTGGCAGAGCCGATGGCGCGGGTGGTATCGCGCCTCGAGCCGCTTCTGCACGAGGGGTTCCTGGTGCCCATTCCGCTGGCCAGGAAACGGATCCGGAGCCGAGGCTACAATCAGGCGGAACGCCTTGCGGAGGCGCTCGCCGTCCGCACCCGGTTGACCTGTCGGAGCGATTTCCTGGCCCGGGAACGCGAGACCCCTACCCAGACGGCCCTGCCGCCGGAGGCTCGCCGGGCCAATGTGTCAGGGGCCTTCCGGGCCGGGGCGCTTCCGGCGAGGGCACGGGTCGTGCTTGTGGACGACGTCTTCACGACCGGAGCCACCCTGTCGGAAGCGGCAGCGGCACTGCTCGAGGCTGGAGCCGGGACCGTGGAAGCGGTTACCTTTGCGCGAGCCAGACCGCCTGTCTGGTAGCTCGACGACCGGACCTCCATTTCGGGAAGCACATGGCCATCAAAGTCGCGATCAACGGATTCGGCCGGATCGGCCGCAACACGCTGCGGGCCGCCAGGGCGCTCGGAGCGAAAGAGCTTGAGTTCGTCGCGGTAAACGATCTCACCGACACAGCCACTCTTGCCCATCTGCTCAAGTACGATTCGGTCCACGGCAAATTCCGCGGTACGGTGGACGCCAAGGGAGACAGCCTGATCGTCGATGGAGAAGCGATCAAAGTGCTGGCCCAGAAGGATCCGGGCCAGCTGCCCTGGAAGGATCTGGGCGTGGACATCGTGCTCGAATCGACGGGGCTCTTCACAGATCGCGAGAAGGCGGCCAAGCATCTCGAGGCGGGCGCCAAGCGGGTGGTGATATCGGCGCCGGGCAAGAAGGAGGACATCACCCTGGTCTACGGGGTGAATCACACCAAGTACGATCCCAAGATCCACCAGGTCATCTCCAACGCCAGTTGCACGACCAACTGCCTGGTGCCGGTGGTGAAGGTGGTGCTGGAGAATTTCGGGTTCGTGAACGGCTTCATGACCACCGTCCACTCCTACACCAACGACCAGCAGATCCTGGACCTGCCCCACAAAGACCTGCGGCGAGCCCGGGCGGCGGCGCTGTCGATCATTCCCACGACTACCGGCGCGGCCAAGGCGACCAGTCTGGTGATCCCGGAGGTGAAGGGAAAGATCGATGGCGTCGCCCTGCGAGTGCCGACGGCGGATGTCTCGGTCGTCGATCTGACCTGCACGGTCGAGAAGAGCACGTCGATCGAGGCCGTCAACGAGGCCTTCCGGGCCGCCTCGAAGGGCGCGCTCAAGGGGGTGCTCGGTGTCTCCGACGAACCCCTCGTCTCGGTGGACTACATCGGCAATCTCAACTCGAGCACCGTCGATCTTGCCCTGACCAACGTGATCGACGGGAAGCTGGTGCACGTCTCGTCCTGGTACGACAACGAGATGGGCTACTCGGCGCGCTGCGTGGATCTCATCAAGTACATCGCCTCACGTTCCTGAAAGCCCGGGGCTCGCCGCGGTCACGCCCAACCCGCCGGTGAGCCACCGAACCGCCAATCGGTCGACCATGAAACGATCCCTGCGCAGTCTCGAGGCTCAGGCGCTGGACGGCCGGCGCGCGCTGGTGCGGGTGGACTTCAACTGTCCCATCAAGGATGGGAAGGTGACCGACGCCACCCGGATCCGCGCCTCACTTCCCACGATCCGCTATCTGCGGGAGAAAGGCGCCCGGGTGGTGCTGCTCTCCCATCTCGGCCGGCCCAAGGGGCCGGACCCCAAGCAGAGTCTCAAGCCGTGCGCGGCGGAGCTGGAGAAGCTGCTCGGCGCGCCGGTGATGTTCATCGCTGACCCGCTGAGCGCGGACGCGGTCCAGACCACGAAGCGGCTTCCCCGGGGCGGCGTCGCTGTGGTGGAGAACACCCGCTTCTATCCGGGCGAGGAGCAGAACGACCCTGAGCTGGCGCGCGGTTTCGCCGCCCTCGGCGACCTCTACGTGAACGATGCCTTCGGTTCCGCGCACCGCGCGCACGCCAGCACCGAGGCGGTGGCCAGAGTCCTCAAGCCCGCGGTGTCCGGATCCCTGATGGAGAAGGAGCTCGCGTACCTGGGTGGAGCGCTGGAGTCCCCCAAGCGCCCCTTCGTAGCGGTGCTGGGTGGCGCCAAAGTCTCGGGCAAGATCGATCTCATCGAGAATTTGCTCCCGCGCGTGGATGCCGTGCTGATCGGAGGTGCCATGGCGTGCACTTTCTTTCGGGCGATGGGCCTCGAAACCGGAAACTCGCTGGTCGAAGAGGACCGCGTCGATATGGCGCGCCGGTTGATGGAGAAGGCGGGCTCGAAGCTGGTGCTTCCCCGGGGTGCGGTCATCGCCCAGAAGCTCGAAGCCGGAGCGGCGACCCGCACCGTGCCGCGGGAACAGATTCCTGCGGGATGGGCGATGTTCGACATCTCCCCCGATAGTGAGGAAGACTTTGCCCGGCGGATCTCGGCTGCGGGGACCGTGGTATGGAATGGTCCGATGGGGGTCTTCGAGACGCCGCCGTTTGATCACGGGACGCTGGCCGTCGCCCGGGCGATGGCGGCGGCGACCGCCCACGGAACGGTGACAGTGGTCGGTGGCGGAGACTCCGCCGCCGCCGTGGCCCAGGCCGGTCTCGAGGACCGGATGAGCCATGTATCCACTGGCGGCGGGGCCTCGCTCGAATTCCTCGAAGGAAAGGTGCTCCCCGGCGTCGCGGCCTTGGACGACGCATGAGCGGGCCACGACCGTTGATCTTCGCCGCCAACTGGAAGATGCATCTCCCCCCGGCCGAGGCTCGCAGCTTCGCCCGGACCTTTCTCCCGCTCGTCGCACCGGCGGCGGGACGGACACTCTGGTTCTTTCCACCCGCCGTGTCCCTCGAGGCAACCGCAATTGCCTTCCACGAACGTTCGGACATCCGGGTCG
>DASPUE010000241.1:0-4332 GCA_035623055.1 Gemmatimonadales bacterium | reverse complement strand
CCGGGCCGCCAGGCAGTCGGCTTCGAGCTCCTTGGCCTGGAGCAGGTGGTCCCGGATCCCGGGTCCGGCGCGCAGGGCGCTCGCCCGGGTGTGATGCAGCGCGATGTGCGCGTACTCATGGGCCATGAAGAAGGAATCGAGCGCCGGGCTGAAGCGCCGCATCAACTCGGGGTTGTAGTAGATGACCGGCCGGAGCGAGTCGTACACCGCCACGGCGACATCGCGCAGGGAGGCGTCGGGGATTTCCTTCACCACGGGCTGGGGGGTGACCACGGCCACGTTGGCCGGTGCCGGACGACTCGCGCCCACCAGCGTCGCCAACCCAACCGCAGCCCACCGCAGCCACCGTGGCATTCCCGCCCTCCTGTGTCCCGTCTGCAACGCCAACCCCTGAAACGCCGGGCCCCCGCGTCCGAGCATCGAACGCGGGGGCCCAGAACCGGCTTTGTGACAGCCGTCAGCCTCGCCGCGTCGTCCTCGGGGTGCGCGCGACCCCCCGGCCGTTAGGCCGGACGTACAGACTCCGGTTTCGCGCGGTCTTGCCGAGCATTTGCCTCACGTCTTGTAGTCTCTGCTGCCGTTCAACGGAGCGTCACACCCCGCTGATTCCTCTATCGACTTGGCTACCGGCCTTCTTGAGGTGTCATCGGTGCGCGACCGTCACCCCGATGAATCCGTGCGCCGCATCACCAATCCGCCCGTCGCGGCGACTCCCTTGGGCCTCCCACCCTCTACATAAGCATCACCCGTGCCATTGACCCCCCGGGGCCCGGGGTTACGATTCCGGGGTCCGCCAGGGGTATCCCCGCATTAGGGATTGAGAAACACCCTTGGAACCTGATCCGGCTCATACCGGCGAAGGGAGCGCGGTCAAGCTGCTCCCTCCACGCCTGACACCATGGAGCAGTGCCTCATGACCGCCTCGCCCTCGCTTCACCCCACCAGTTACTCCGACGCCTTTCCCGGTTCCACCAAGGTCTTCGTCGAGGGGCCTCGGGGAATCCGAGTACCCATGCGGGAGATCGCCCTCTCCGGTGGAGAGCCTTCCCTGAGGGTATACGACTCGAGCGGTCCTCAGAGCCTGGACGTTCAGAGTGGCCTGGCGGCGCTCAGGCAACCATGGATTCTCGAACGGGATGTGGAGCGACAAGCGGAGCCGCGCTTGGCGGATTCCGCCCATGTGTCGATTCCGGACACGCTCCGCCGGACGGTCTACCGGGGTCGGGGGGCGGTCACCCAGTTGCATTATGCGCGGCGCGGCGACGTCACCCCGGAAATGGAGTTTGTGGCCCTCAGGGAAGGGACGTCACCAGAGCTGGTGCGGTCCGAAGTAGCCCGCGGGCGGGCCATCATTCCGGCGAACATCAACCACCCCGAACTCGAGCCGATGATCATCGGCCGGCGGTTCCACGTGAAGGTGAACGCCAACATCGGGAATTCGGCGGTCACCAGCAGCATCGAGGAGGAGGTCGAGAAGCTCCGCTGGGCTACGCTCTGGGGGGCGGACACCGTGATGGACCTCTCCACGGGGAAGGAGATTCACGCCACCCGGCAGTGGATCATCCGCAACAGCGCGGTGCCCATCGGGACGGTCCCCATGTACCAGGCGCTCGAGAAAGTTGGCGGCGTGGCGGAAGACCTGACCTGGGAGATCTACCGGGATACGCTGATCGAACAGGCGGAGCAGGGGGTGGATTACTTCACGGTGCACGCCGGCGTCCTGCTTGAGTACGTCCCACTCACCGCGCCCCGGGTCACGGGCATCGTGTCGCGCGGCGGGTCCATCATCGCGAAATGGTGTCTCGCTCATCACCGGCAGAGCTTCCTCTACACGCACTTCCGGGAGATCTGCGAGATCATGCAGGCCTATGACGTGTCCTTCTCCCTTGGCGACGGGCTCCGGCCCGGGTCGATCGCCGACGCCAACGATGAGGCGCAATTCGCCGAGCTGCGCACCCAGGGCGAGCTGACCCGAATCGCATGGGAGTACGATGTGCAGGTGATGAACGAGGGTCCGGGACACGTGCCGATGCACCTGATCCGGGAGAACATGGACAAGCAGCTCGAGTGGTGCGACGAGGCGCCGTTCTACACCCTGGGACCGCTCACCACAGACATCGCGCCGGGCTATGACCACATCACCAGCGCCATCGGCGCGGCGATGATCGGCTGGTACGGCACGGCCATGCTCTGCTACGTGACGCCGAAGGAGCACCTCGGGCTTCCCAATCGCGAGGACGTGAAGGCGGGCGTCATCGCGTACAAGATCGCGGCCCACGCCGCCGACCTCGCCAAGGGTCATCCACGCGCCCGCTTGTGGGACGATGCGCTCAGCAAGGCCCGCTTCGAGTTCCGGTGGCAGGATCAGTTCAACCTGGCGCTCGATCCGGTGACGGCGCGGGCCTTCCACGACGAGACGCTGCCCGCCGAGGGCGCCAAGGTGGCCCACTTCTGCTCCATGTGTGGACCCAAGTTCTGTTCGATGAAGATCACCCAGGACATTCGGGCCGCTGCGGAGGGCATGGCCCAGAAGGCGGCAGAATTCCGGTCTCGGGGCGGGACACTGTACGTGGTGCCCTGATCCGGGGTGCACTCGAGCGACGAGCCATGCCAGTGGCGACCTCCCGTCGGCTCTCGTCGATCGAACGCCAGGCGCTGCTGAGCGGCGCCCTGGTCCTGCTCAGCGTCCTCGCACTCCTGCTCATTGCTTTCCTCGGTTTCGACACCCTCTCGTCCGCGCGCGCCTACGTCGGAGGAGAGGGGCTCTGGTCCAAGGCCCAGAAGGACGCCGTCTATCATCTCACGCGCTACGCCACCGGTCGCGACCCTGCGGATTTCGAGGCGTTCCGGCAGAGCCTGACGGTGCCGCTGGGCGATCGTCTCGCCCGGGTGGAACTGCAGCGGCGCGACCCCGAATGGGATTCGGTCCGCGCCGGGTTCCTGCGCGGCCGGAACAACTCCGAGGACATCCCGGGAATGGGCCGGTTCTTCCGTCGGTTCCATTCGGTGGATTTCGTGGCGGAGGCGGTCAGCGACTGGACCCGCGGTGATTCCCTGATCGATCGGCTCGCGGAGGTGGGCGAACAGCTGCACCGGGAGATTCAAGGGCCCGCCCCCGATCCGGTCCACATCCGCGAGAGCCTGGCAGAGATCCACATACTGGGCCAGGCGCTCACCCGCTTCGAAGACCACTTCTCCGCCGCGATCGGCGCCGGCGCCCGTTGGGCCAGCCGGGTGCTCGCGGTGCTGGTCGCGGTAACCGCCGCACTGATCCTGGTGATTGCCGGCATGACGCTGCGGCAGACGACGCGCCGCTTCACGGTCGCAGAGGCCGCCCGCAAGGCTAGCGACGAGGAGCTGCGGGAGTTGGTTCGCCATGCCAGGATCGGGATCAGCCGCACCAGCCTCGACGGCCGCTTTCTCGCCGCCAACCCCGCGCTGGTGCGCATGCTAGGCTATGACACCGAGTCAGAGCTGCTGGCCCTCGATCCCGACCGGGACCTGTACGATCAGCCGGCGGAGCAGAGAGCCGGGATCGATCGACTCCTGGCGGACGGGGTGCTGACCACCGAGGTCCGGCTGCGGCATCGGTCGGGAAGCCTGATCCAGGTGCGCTCCCACAGCCGCCTCATCCGCGGCCCCGACGGGGCGCCCGCGATGATCGAAGGCTTTCTGGAGGACGTCACCCAGCAGCGCCGGCTGGAGGCGCAGCTGCGGCAGGGGCAGAAGCTGGAAGCGGTCGGCCAGCTCACCGGCGGGATCGCGCACGAGTTCAACAACCTGCTCACTGTGATCCTGTCGACCGCGAAACTGCTGGAAGAGCATCTGCCAGAGGGAGACCACACCGCCCGCGCCGACCTTGCGGATCTGACCGCCGCCGCGCGACGTGGAGCCGACATGATTCGGCAACTCCTGGCCCTGAGCCGGGACCGGCAGCTGCAGTTCCAGCCCCAGGACCTGGGACGGCTGGTCGAAGCGGGCGCGGCGGTGCTGCGGCGGCTGCTCGAACCCGGGATCGAGGTGCAGGTCGAGGTGCGTGCCGGCGCTCCGCTGGTGCGAACCGATCCCTTTTCCATCGAGCAGATTCTGCTGACCCTGGCCACCAACGCGCGCGACGCGCTCCCTCGTGGCGGCGTGCTGCGGATCATCACCGGGCCGGCCCCGCCCGACCCGGCCACGGGCGGGGCCCGCGCGCTCCTCGAAGTGAGCGACAACGGACTTGGGATGGACGCCGCCACTCGCGAGCGGCTGTTCGAGCCGTTCTTCACGACCAAGCCGGCGGGGCAGGGGACTGGGCTCGGGCTCACCATGGTGCAGGGCCTGGTGAAGCAG
>DASPUE010000240.1:0-2868 GCA_035623055.1 Gemmatimonadales bacterium | reverse complement strand
GGTTTGGCGAAGACACGGGGTTCACTGCGGCTCCTGGGTCGGGGTGGCTTCCAGCCTACCAGCCAACCGCCCAAAGGCTGCGCCCTTCCGGACGCAAGCAGGCCCATTCCGACGCACCACCGCCGCCCGACGACGATCAGGTGTGTGACTTGCTCTGAGCAGCTAAGCTCATTATTTTCCTAGGCTTATGTTTGACGAGCTGTCCGCCAAACTCACCGCCGCGCTCTCCAAACTCACCGGGCGCGGCGTTCTTACCGAGGAGGCGGTCAAGGACGGCCTCCGCGAGATTCGGCGGGTGCTGCTCGAAGCGGACGTCAGCTTCGACCTCACCCGGGAGTTCCTGGAACGGGTCGAACAGAAAGCGGTCGGGGCCCAGCTGCTGAAGGCGGTCCGTCCGGGCGACCAGCTGGTCAAGATCGTCTACGACGAGCTGGTCGGGTTGCTCGGGGAGAAGCAGGCACCGATCGCGTTCGCCTCGGTGCCGCCGACCGTCATCCTGTTGGTGGGGCTGCAGGGCTCCGGCAAGACGACGACCGCCGCCAAGCTTGCCAAGCGGCTCAAGCTGGAGCAGAAGGCGCCGTTCCTGGTGGCCGCGGACGTCTATCGTCCCGCCGCCGTGGACCAGTTGGTGACCCTCGCCAAGCAGGTCGAAGTCGGCTGTCACAGCGAGCCGGGGATCACCGATGTCACCGGCATCGTGCGGCGGGGTATCACCGAAGCGGGCAAGGCGCGGGCCCGGACGGTGCTCGTGGATACCGCTGGGCGTTTGCAGATCGACGCCGCGATGATGGACGAGCTCAAGGCGCTCAAGGCGGCGGTCAAGCCGCAGGAGATCCTGCTCGTCGCGGACGGGATGACCGGCCAGGACGCGGTCCGCATCGCCAGCGGGTTCCATGAGGCGCTGGGCGTGACGGGAGTGATCCTGACCAAGATGGATGGCGATGCCCGCGGTGGCGCGGCGCTGTCGATCTTCGGGGTGACCCGGGCGCCGATCAAGTATCTGGGCACGGGGGAGAAGCTCGACCAGCTCGAGCCCTTCCGGCCGGACCGGTTGGCGGGGCGGATTCTCCAGAAGGGCGATATCCTCACGCTCGTGGAGCGGGCCCAGGCCAACGTGGATGTGGCCGAGGCGGAGAAGCTGGCGAAGAAGGCGACGTCCAAGAAGGGCCTGGATCTCCAGGACTTCCTGAGCGCCATGAAGCAGATGCAGAAGCTCGGCCCTCTCAAGAATGTGCTCGGCATGCTGCCCGGGGTGAACCCACAGGCGCTCAATGCCGCCGCCATCGATGAGAATCGCCTGAAGCACGTGGAAGCGATCGTCCTGTCCATGACGCCTCGGGAGCGCGCCGACCCGGACGTGATCAACGGATCGCGCCGGCTACGAATCGCGAAGGGCGCTGGGCGGACGGTGCAGGAGGTCAACCAGCTGCTGAATCAGTTCAAGCAGATGCAGAAGCTGATGAAGTCGGGAGGCAAGGGGCTCAAGATGCCGTTCGGTCGCGGCCCCGGAATGTTCGGGATGTAGTCGAGTCGATAGTGCCTCTGGCGCATCCGATCCGCCGCTTGTGGCGGTCGCCAGGGCTGCACTCAACAAGAAGGCTGGGAGCAGATGGCAACCAAGATTCGTCTCCGCCGGGTCGGTCGTAAGGGGATCCCGCTGTACCGGATCGTCATCGCGGACAAGGACTCGCCCCGCGACGGCCGGTTCGTAGCCGCGATCGGGACCTACGATCCTCGGGCCGAGAAGGCAGCGGACAAGGTGCAACTGGACGCCGAGAAGGCGAAGGCGTGGATCGCCAAGGGCGCCACGCCCACCGACACCGTCCGCGCCATTCTGGAGCGGGCGGGCGTGCTCGCGGCCGCCAAGGCGTGACCGAGTCGGAGCGCCCCCGCTATCTGGCGGTGGGTCGTCTCCGCAAGCCGCACGGGCTCAAGGGCGAGTTCGCGATCTTTCCACTGACGGCCGATCCCGGCACGGTGTTCAGCGCGGGGCGAACGCTGGTGCGGCTCACCCTGGAGGGTGCGGTAGTCGGTTCGCCGGTGGAGATCGAACGGAGCCGTCCCTTCCATCGGGAGTGGCTGCTCAAGTTCCGTGGGCTCGAGAAGCGCGAGGACCTGGAGACCTGGCGAGGGCAGTTTCTGGGCGCGGAGACGAGCGAGCTCGCGCCGCCCCGAGAAGGCGAGGTCTACGTCCACGAGTTGGAGGGGTTCTCGGTCAGGCAGGAGGACGGGGTGGCACTGGGGCTGGTAAGCGGGGTATTCGACCTCCCCGCCGGGCTCACCCTGGAGGTTCAGGGACCCAAGCGGGAGTTCCTGCTGCCGTTCAAAAAGGAATTCGTCCGTCAGGTGCTGCGGGAGGAACGGACGCTGGTGGTGGCTCTGCCGGAAGGGTTGCTGGACTGAACGGGTTTCGGGCGCGGGATTCGGGGTTCCGGGCGCCCGGGTGTGACCCCTCGCTGCGGAGCCCGAAGCGGTCCAGATGATGCGCATCAACGTCGTCACGCTGTTCCCGGAGGTCATCGCGCCGTTCCTCGGCGCAAGCATTCCGGGGCGCGCGGCGGCGGCGGGTCGGGCGGAGTACCGCCTGATTCAGCTCCGGGACTACACGCACGACCGCCACCACACGGTAGACGACTACCCGTACGGCGGCGGCGCGGGGATGGTCCTCAAGCCGGAGCCGTTCTACGAGGCGGTCGCGGCGCTGGACCAGGAGAGTCGCGAGGGTCCGATCGTCCTTTTGTCGGCTCGCGGGCAGCGCTTCAGGCATGACGACGCGGTGCGGCTGTCCCTGGGGACTCGGCTGACCCTGCTGTGTGGCCACTACAAGGACGTCGACCAGCGAGTCGCCGACGGGCTGGCCACCGAGGA
>DASPUE010000239.1:0-3783 GCA_035623055.1 Gemmatimonadales bacterium | reverse complement strand
CGGTATGGCCCACCCGCTGGAGCACCCCGCCCGGCCGTGACCGCACCGGCTGGATATGACCAGGCCGCCGCAGATCGCTGGGCACAGTCGCCGGATTGATGGCGACATGGATAGTCCGGGCCCGATCGGAGGCCGAGATTCCGGTGCTGACCCCGAAGCGGGTGTCGGCGTCGATGGTCACCGTGAACGCGGTCTGCTGCGAGTCGGTGTTCTGGACCTGCATCTGCTGCAGCCCGAGCTGCTCGCAGCGCTCCGGGGTGAGCGCCAGGCAGACCCAGCCGCGGGCATGGGTAATCATGAAGTTCACCAGCTCGGGGGTGACCAGTTCCGCGGCGCAGATCAGGTCGCCCTCGTTCTCCCGATCCTCGTCGTCGGCGACGATGATCGGTTTGCCGTTCTGGAGATCCTCGATTGCCTGTTCGATGGTGCCGAAGGTCATGGTATCCAGCTTCCGGGGATTGGCTCAACCTGCCTCACCGCTCCCCAACAATCCTCGCGACGTACTTGCCGATGGTATCGCCCTCGAGATGCACCTGGCTGCCAGGTCGGAGCTCGCCGAGGGTCGTGTGCTGAAAGGTAAACGGAATAAGGGAGACCTGAATGATCCCGGGCGAGGGGATGGCATTCACGGTCAGGCTGACGCCGTCCACCGTGATCGAGCCGAGGGGAATGGAGATCCGGACGATGTCGGCTGGCGACTCGATGTCCACAACCCACGCATCTGCCAGCGACTTGACCGATCGCACTACGCCGAGCCCGTCCACATGGCCCTGTACCAGGTGGCCGCCAAGACGGTCTCCCACTCTGAGGGCCCGCTCCAGGTTCACGCGCCGGCCCTTGGCATAGCTGCCGAAGGCAGTGCGCTCGAGAGAGGTGCTGATGATATGAACGCTGAACCAGCCCTTGGCGACGCGTTCCGCGGTCAGACAGGCACCGTCCACTGCGATACTCTCTCCCTTGCGTACGCCCCGGTAGGGAGCGGCGATGCGCAAGGTGAGCCCATTCGCGTCGGTCCGGGCATCGCGGACGGTGCCGCGCGCGGTCACGATTCCGGTAAACATTCGTCCCGATCGAGCACTAGCAGGGTGTCCTGACCCATCGCCCGCCGCTCCACCACCGTCCACCGCTCGGCCTCCACCAGGGTGGAGCCCGGGAGTCCGGCCACGGCGGGAATCCCCGACTCCCCGAGCCAGACCGGGGACTGAATCCAGTAGTAGCGATCGACGAGGCCCGCCGAGAGCAGCGCTCCCGCCAGGCGACCGCCGCCTTCAATCAAGATCGACGCGATCCCCAACTGTTGCAGCGCCGCGAGCCCCTCGGCCAGGGTGGCGGCGCGCACCGTTTCGACCCCAGCCTCTTCGAGATCGGCCAGTCGGGGCGAGGGGCGGCTTCCTTCGGTCACCAGGATGGTGGGCGTCTCCCGGGCACTGCGCACCAGTGTCAGGGAGGTGGGCAGCTCACCCCGACGATCGAAGACAACCCGGCGGGGAGGGATCCGCGGCTCGACTTCGCCTCGCACGGTCAGGGACGCGTCATCGGTACGCGCGGTGTGGCCGCCCACGCCGATGGCATCGAAGCCGGCGCGGAGCCAATGCACGTAATCGCGTGCCTCATCCCCGGAGATCCACCGGGAGCGCCCACTCTGGTCTCCGATCCGGCCATCGAGGGTCGTCGCCAGCTTGAGGGCGACGAACGGACGCCCCAAGCCCCGCCACCGATGGAAGAAGATGGCATTCTGAGCCCGCGCCTCCCGCGCGCTGAGGCCCTCCTCCACCGTGATGCCTGCGTTGCGGAGCCGGGCCGCGCCACCTCTGGCGTCGGGGTTGGGATCGGTAGCCGCGACGACCACTCGTTTCACGCCGGCGGCAATGATGGCCTCGGTGCACGGTGGCTGCTTGCCCTGGTGAACGCACGGCTCCAGCGTCACCACCAGGGTCGAGCCGACGGTAGCTCGACCCGCGTTGGCGAGCGCGGCAGGCTCGGCGTGGAGCCCGCCGTACTCGGCGTGCCACCCCTCACCGATCACCCTCGCCCCCTGCAGAACCACGGCACCCACCAGCGGGTTGGGGGCGACCCGCCCCCATCCCCGCCAGGCCAGCGCCAAGGCGCGCGTCATCGCGTCTGCGTCATTCACGGGGTTCAATCTAGATGGCACCGCAAGATTGAGAAGATTGACGCTGGTGGACGGGATTATCTTCCCGCCCATGCGCGTCGCCGCCCGCCTGGCGCTGTTCGTCCTCATCACTCGGCTACCGGCCCTGCTCCACCCCCGGGCGATCGACGACGAGCAGGTCTATTCCGTCGTCGCGACCGAGCTGCTTCACGGCGGAAAGCCCTATCTCGCCGCCGTCGAGCGGAAGCCCCCCCTCCTTTTCTACCTCTATGAAGGGCTGTTTCGCCTGGGGGGAGCGTACAACTTCCTCGCGCTCCACCTCGCCGCGGTCGCGTGGACTCTCGCCACGATGGCCCTCCTGTATGTCATCGCGCGCCGGCTGTTCGATCCTGCGACCGGAGTCGCGGCCGCATTCCTGTATGGGCTGTTTCAGGCCTGGGGAGATTACCGGAATCTCGCCCTGAACGGGGAGTTGCTGATGAACCTGCCCGTGGTGGCCGCCTACGCGATCACCCTTGGCCCATCCCGTTCGAGGCTCCGTCCCGAACTGGCGATTGCCGGAGCGTTGGTCGCGGTTGCGTTCTTTCTCAAGCAGCCCTCCGGCATCGCCGCGCTACCGCTCGGCCTCTACTTGCTCCTGCCGTCGTATCGCGACTCGCGAGGCCTCACCTGGTGGCACTCGGTCGTGCAGGCGGTACTGCTCACCCTGGGGTTCGCCCTCGGATTCATCGCGATGGGCATCCACCTCGCGCGCGAAGGCATCCTTCACGAGGCGCTCTACTGGACGGTCCTGAGCCAGGAGGCAGCCTTCGGCGTCACCAGCTGGGTTTACTGGGACCGGGCGCTGAGTGACACCGCCTTCTTCGCGGTCTCCACCCTGCCGCTGCTGCTGCTCGCGGGGCGCTCCCTGGCGGAGCGAGACCGCTGGGCCGCTCAATCGCCCGAGTTGGCAGCGCTGATCATGTTCCTCATGGTTTCGGTCGTCGGGGTCGGCGCCAACGGCCAGTTCCTGTATCACTATTACCTGCAACTGCTCCCTGCCCTGGCGCTGTTGGCGGCGCCGGTGCTGACGGAGGTCTGGCGCGAGACGCGGTCAATGCACTCGGGGGTCTTCACCCGTCGAGTCTATATCCCGTGGCTGGCGGCGAGTGCGGTGATCTTCCTGGCGGTCGGTAGCGTCGGCCTGTGGAGAAACCGGGAGTCGACCGAGGCCGGCCTTTATCTTCGGGAGCACTCGCTCCCTGACGAGCGGATCTTCGTCTGGGGACAGGGCGATCGGCTGACGGGGATCTACCTCGACGCCCGGCGGAGGCCGGCGTCCCGCTACATCGCGAGCTTCCCCCTCACTGGACACATCTTCGGAAGCCCGGTCAGCTGGGACCCGGCGTATGACACCTCAGACCGCATCGTGCCCGGCGCGTGGGACAATCTCAGGCAGGACTTTGAAGCGCATCCACCGCGCTACATCATCGACACGGACGCGGTGCGTCGGGTCCCGGTCTATCGCATCGAGAAGTACCCCTTTCTCCGTGATTACCTCGCCGAAGGCTATCGGGAGGTCCATCGCACCGCGGAAGGGATCATCTACGAACGGACCGCCGGCACCTAGAAGGCAATTGCCGCCCCGAGTCCGCCGAAGAAACGTCCCGCGCTCGGGTCGTTGCGCTGGA
>DASPUE010000238.1:0-4800 GCA_035623055.1 Gemmatimonadales bacterium | reverse complement strand
CATCTCTCATGAGGGAATTCCGCCGGAAGATCCGCACCATGGCGAGAGGTCTGGCCACCCTCTGGTACAAGCGCCACCTGCTCAATCCATTCGGCTACGGGCTGTTTGCGTGGATGCTGTGGTCCCACAAGCTGATCCGGTGGCTGGTATTCCTGGCGGTGCCGGCGGCACTCCTCGCGCTGGCGCTGCTGAGCCTCCGCTCGGGGGTAGCGCGGATACTCCTGGCGCTGTCTCTGCTGGGGATTGTGCTCGGCATTGTGGCCATGCGCGCGCCGGAGGGGCGCAGGCTGCCGAAGCCGGTGGCGCTCGCGGGATTCGCGCTCGCCAGCCACCTGGCGGGCCTGCTCGCCTGGAAGCGGTTCTTCCGAGGCGAGCTCAACACTACCTGGGAGCCCACACGCCGGCCCCTCTAGCCGGTCGACCGCGGCACACGTAGCACGGTCCGGAAAAACCAGAGCGGCCGGTCCCTTGGGGGACCGGCCGCTTCGCACTCGTCGGCTTCGGCGTGTTACCAGCCGCCACGCTTGAAGAGAATCACCGGGAGGGTCTTGAGCATGATCCTCACGTCCTCCCAGAGGCCCTGGCGGCGCAGGTATTCCAGATCGAACTGGACCTTGCGGCGGACGTCATCGAGCGACGTGTCGTATTGCTGGCTGACCTGCGCAAGCCCGGTGATCCCCGGCTTCACCTGCTGCCGGAACTCATAGGTCGGCACCTTTTCTCGCAGATCCGCGAAGATGCTTGGGCGCTCCGGACGGGGCCCGACGACGTTCATTTCACCCCGGAGCACATTGAACAGCTGGGGCAACTCGTCCAGGCGGTACTTGCGGAGGTGACGTCCGATCCGGGTGATCCGCGGATCTTCCTTGCTGGCCCAGACCGCGCCGGTGAGGTGCTCGGCGTTCACGCACATTGTGCGGAACTTGTAGATCGTGAACACCCTTCCACCCAGGTCCTGACGCCGCTGATGCACCATCTCCGGCGTGACCGGGCGGCCCCGCCGGCGATCGATCCCCACCCTGGTCTGGGTGTAGAAGACCGGGCCACGAGATGTGGTCTTCACCAGCACGGCGACTACTGCCATCAGCGGGCTCAGGGCAACGATGGCCGCCGACGCGATGGCCATGTTCAGCGCCCGGGAGAGCACCTCGGACCGCTCTCTGGGCCAGGCGGCCTCAGCTGCCTCCTCGAGTCGCCACTGGGCGGCCACGTCGGCCGGCGAGCGCGACCAGGAGACTTCAGCTTTCACCGCTGGCGACCGTGGGGCCACAGACTCTCCTACTGGGTTCAGAATGCTCCGGCGAGCTTGCCGATCCCGTATACACTGAGGATCAGGCCCGGAATGATCGCGACGGTCTGGAGAGTTGCGTAGGCGCTGCGCACCGGCTTCTCCCCGACTTCGATCACATCTCCGGCCCGGAGGTTGAGCTGATCGATGGACTGCCCATCCTGTAGCGCCTTGCTGAACGTGTCCTTCTCCAGGAGCCGTTCATCACCGCGGCGGACGACCGACCGCTTGAACTCGGCGGTGGGTGAAACCCCGCCGGCGGACATGATGGCATCGCTCATCATCATGTCTGCGTCCAACTGATAAAACCCGGGCCGGACGACGCCGCCGATGATCGACAATCGAATCGTCGCGCGCGCCTTCACCTGTGCATCCCGGATGTAGTGCCCGATCTGATCCTTGAGGTACGGCTCGATCTCCGACCGAAGCACCCCACGAAGCGGGATGTCTGGGAGGCCCTTGACCGATAACGTTGGGCCCGCTCCCACGGTCTGAAGTCCGGTGGCGTCGGGTTCCCCGAACACCGTCAGCTGGATCTGGTCGCCGACCTGGAAGTCCCCGTTCTCGAGGCGCTCCCGGATCATCGCGGCTTCCCGCTGTTTTGCCTCCCGGAACGACGCACTGAATCCGTCGCTGGCTGCGATCCGCTCCGCCTCAGCGAGAGCGGCCTGCAACTCCTCCCGGGTTGCTACGGCGCGGTGCCCATCAGGGGTGTCCGTCTGAGCGCGTGCTGCTCCGGGGAACCCGACTAAGAGGGCAAAGAGCAAGCTCCATACCAGCCCTCGCGCCTGGAGGAAGGTGGCTTGGAGATCTGATGCGCGGTTCATGGTCGGATACTCCCTTTGATGTGGTAAGCCCTTGCAGGTCTTTGGCCACGGCCGAACCCCGGCGTGGCCACGAACCTCATTTTCTGGTCGGCGCGCTCGCCCGGAATTCGCATCCCCGGCGCCCGCCGACGGCGCGTGTGCAGCGTCAGTGCCACGTGACTGTAGTTGCCGGTAGGCATCGGTTCTGACGGCACATCCAAGGCGATGTTGCGACCTGTTCGCGGTCGCCTTAATCTCCTAAGTCAATCCTGGCCGCTCCACGGTCGCACTGGGAACCCCCAAGAGGGGAGTCGCTCCGCGGACAGCTCCGTTTGGCTCCGGACGGTCCGGGTGGCTCCGACCTGTCTACTCCATGACCGAGCGAGACCATTTTCCCCGCGCTCCCCTGGTGCTCGTCGCGAACGACCAGGAGTGGTCCGCCCGATCGCTTGAGAGCATCCTTGCGCCGAATGGCTACGCGGTGCTGCGAGCCTATACCGGACGGCAGGCGCTCGAGCGCGCCCAAAGCGCACACCCCGATCTGATCATTCTCGACGCCCAGATGCCGGATCTTCACGGCGTCGAAGTCTGCCGTCAGCTGCGTGCCGATCCCCGGTTCCCCGCCACGGTGCCGATCATCATCACCACCGCCGGTCCCTCCGGACGAGCCCAGCGACTCGAGGCCTACCAGGCGGGAGCCTGGGAGTTCCTCGGCCAGCCGCTGGACGGCGAGAGCCTGCTGCTCCGGCTCCAGACCTTCCTCACCGCGAAGTTCGAGGCCGATAGCCTGCTCGAGGAGAGCCTCCTCGATCCGGCCACCGGCCTCTACAACATGCGGGGGCTCTCGCGTCGGGCTCGGGAGGTGGGCGCGGATGTCGTCCGCCGCCATGCTCCGGTCACCTGCGTCGTCCTCGCCGCCGATCCCGGGACCGCGCCGAACGGCTCGGCCCTCTCGGTGGGCGAGATCCTGCGGCAGCATGGGCGCGCCTCTGACGTCATCGGCCGCCTCGGAGAATCGGAGTTCGCCGTCATCGCCCCCTCGACGCCCGCGAGCGGCGTGCTGCACCTGGTGGAACGTCTCGAGCGGCTGCTGCAGGACCAGGCGGCCGATGCACCCCTGCGTCTGCGTGCCGGCTACTGCGCCGTCCCCGATCTCTCCGCGGCCCGCCTCGACGTGCTGCAGATCCTCCTCCAAGCCACCAGCGCGCTGCGGAGCCTCATGGCCGAGCCAGCCGGAACCGCGGCACGGGTGCGGTCCTTCGAAGAGGCCTCCCGCCCCGCGACGTCCTGAGCCTCAGCTTTCCTCGACCCCTTCGGTGCTGCCAGCCGTGAGCTGTCCTGCGGCCGGCTCTTCATCCGACGAGTAGCCGTAGATGTAGCTGTAGTAGCGGTACACCCCGCTGGCCTCCACTTCGTTGAGCACCGCCCCCAGCTTGCGGACCGGAAGCCGCTCGAGCAGCGGCAGCTTGGCCTGCGCCATCTGCCGGTCGGTTTCGCCCGCCCGGAAGACCAGGACCAGATTGCCGGTCATGGTGCCCAACACAAATGGGTCGATCCCCGCGCCCAGCGGCGGGCTGTCGAGGATGATCACGTTGAATTGACTCTTGAGCCACGCCATCAACCCGGACATCGCGGCGGAGCCCAGCAACTCGGGGCCGTGATGGCGGCGCGTGCCGCAGGGGACGATCCACAGCCCGCTCTGGTTGGTGGGGCGGATGATGTCGTCGTGGCCGGCGTTGCCGATCAGATAGTCGAGCAGACCGGGCCGGCGATCCACCGCGAACATGCGGTGCAGCTCGCCCCGACGGATGTCACCATCGATGAGCAGGGTGCGGTATCCGGCCTGGGCAAAGGAAACGGCGAGGTTGGAGGAGACGAACGACTTGCCGTCGCCGGCGCCCGGGCTCGAAACGGTCAGGGTCACCGGACCCGCGACGCCATACGAATGCGCCAGGTTCATGCGGATCGTGCGGAACGCCTCGACCACTTGCTGGGCCTGTTCCGGGGCGATCTCGCCCGCGCGGTTCTTCCGGCAGGCGGGCACCGCTCCGAGAATGGCTAGGCCAAGCTCGTTGGTGACCTGCTCGGGATAGCGGAAGCGGCTGTCGAGTTTGTCGAGCAGGACCGCCAGTCCGACCGCGGCGGCGAGACTGGCCGCGAAGGCCACCAGGATGATCTTGGGGGCGGTGTTGCTGCTCGGCGAGGTCGGCGCGACGGCCTGTTCCAACGGGCGGACATCCGGCACGGCGCCCAGCTCCGCCAGCTTCGCCTCCTCGAGGCGGCCCGCCAGCATCTTGTACAGGTCCTGAGCGGCATCGTATTCACGCTGCAGGCGCATCTCGGTGATGGTTACCGTGGGCACTTCCCGCAACTCGGTGCCGGCCGTCTGGATCCGGCCGTCGAGGTCGTTTTCCTGGGCCTTCAGCTGGTCGATCAACGCCTGCGCCAGCTGGGGGATCCGTTGGGTCCGAATCAGCTGAATCTGATTGGCCAACTGCACCATGATCGGGTGCTCGGGGGTGTAGCGGCGCGAGTTTGCGGCGTAGTCCGCCTCTGCCTTGCTCAGGTCGGCCAGGGCCGCAATGAGCGCGGGGGCGCCCTTTACGGCAGGGATCGTCAAGAACGCGTCCGCGACTACCGCGCCCTGCTTGGCCCGATCGAGCACCGCCTCCAGCTGCCGCCGGTCGGATCGAACCAGCTCCAGCT
>DASPUE010000237.1:0-5203 GCA_035623055.1 Gemmatimonadales bacterium | reverse complement strand
TGGCGAGCCGCCAAGAGCAGCTCAGTGCCTGAGCCCAAGGTCACTCTGGACCAGCTCGTGGCCCACGCCGGCGCCCGGCTTCAGGCGGCGGGTATCCCCGAGCCGAAGCGGGAGGCGTGGCGGATCTGGGCGGACCTGAAGGGTCTGACCTCGGTGGCGGGGGCCATTCTCGCCGAAGGCGTCGTCCCGTCTGGGGACGCGACTCGGTTCCGGCGCGCGGTGGATCGCCGGGCGGCGGGGGAGCCGCTTCCTTACGTCACCGGCCTGGTGGGATTCCGCCAACTCACCCTCAAGTGCGACCGGCGCGCGCTGATTCCGCGGCCAGAGACCGAAGGACTGGTCGAGCTGCTGCTGGAGCACGCTCCCGGTGGTGTGGTTGCGGACATCGGGACCGGAGGTGGTTGCATCGCGCTCGCCTTGGCCGAGGAGGGGCGGTACGAGCTGGTTCTGGGGCTGGACCGCTCGCGAGGCGCCCTCGCGCTCGCGGCCGAGAACCGCCGGACCACCGGACTGGGCGTCGCACTCGTCGAAGGGGTGCTGACCTCGCCACTGGCGGGTGACTCGGTAGACGCGCTCGTTTCCAATCCACCGTATCTTACCGAGGCCGAATACGAGGGGCTGGATCCTTCAGTGAAGGCCTGGGAGCCGCGCGAGGCGCTGGTGGGAGGCGCGGATGGCATGGAGGCCTATCGCGCCCTGGTGGAGGACGGCTGGCGGGTGGTGCGGGATGGAGGATGGATGGCCCTCGAGGTGGATGCGTTCCGGGCAGTGGATACGGCCCGGATGGCCGAGGCCGCGGGATGGAGTGAGGTGATGGTTCACGAAGACCTTTTCGGCCGCGCGCGTTTCGTGCTCGCGCGGAGGAGCGAGGCGCTGTGATCTGGGAGAAGGCGGAGGACCTGGGGCGGCTCATCGGACAGACGCCGGAGTACAAGGCGCTGCGGCGCGCGGAGACCGCGCTCCGGGACGATCAGGCGGCACAAACCAAGGTCGACCTGATTCAGAAGCTTGCCCGCCAGATGGACGAGCTCGTGGCGGCCGGTCAGATGCCCGATCAGGCGACCGCCGAGGCGTACGAGAACGCGGTGCGGGAGCTGGAAGTGAGTCCCACTGGGCAGGCGTATGCCGTCGCCCGCGCCAACTTCGAGAAGGTCATGATCAAGGTGAACCAGCTCATCGCCCAAGGGATGGAGAAGGGCGCTTCCAGCAGCATCATCACGCTGGGATGAGCGGCTTCTTCCTCGTCCTCGAAGGGGCCGAGGGCGCCGGGAAGTCGACCCTGGCAGCGGCGCTGGCGGAGCGGATGCGGCGCGATGGCGCCGATCCGGTGCTGGTGCGAGAACCGGGGGGCACGCCGGTCGCCGAACGGATCCGCGGGATCCTGCTGGATCCGGCCCACCCCGTGGAGCCGGTGAGCGAGTTGTACCTCTTCCTCGCGGCCCGGGCCGACCTGGTCGCCAAAGTAATCCGGCCCGCCCTGGCCGTCGGCAGGACGGTGCTCGCCGACCGGTTCCAGCTCTCGACCGAGGCCTACCAGTGTGGCGGCCGGGGGCTTCCCGTCAGCCTGTTCCGCGAAGCCAACCGGGCGGCGACCGGCGGCCTCGAGCCGGACCTGACTCTGGTTCTCGACCTCCCCACGGAACTCGGGTTTGAGCGGATCCGTCAGTCGGGGCAGACCCTGGACCGGATCGAGCAGGCGGGTGCGGCCTTTCACGCCCGGGTGGCGGCAGTGTTCCGGGAAGCAACCGGACCGGGGATGGTTCACCTCGACGCGACCCGCCCGCCGGAACAGGTCTTGCGAGCGGCATGGCAGCAGATCGAGGCCAGACGGCTGGGAGCGCACGCGGCCGGTCGAGATTAGCTTATGTAGAGAATGATGCGGCGCCCGGTCGTGGGCCGGGGTTCCCGCCAGTGGAGGAGCACATGCGTCAACGTTGGGGTCTGATCGCGCTGGTTGCGGTCCTTTCCTTTTTTACCGGCGGGTGGCTGCTGCAGCGAGGGGCGGCGCGCGACGGCGACGTCTATCAACAGGCCCGGCTGTTCGACGACGTGCTTTCGCACGTGAGCGCCTACTACGTCGACTCCATCCCCCAGGGCGATCTCTACCAGAAGGCCACGACTGGACTCCTCGAACAGCTCAAGGATCCCTATTCGGTTCTGCTGCAGAATGACGATTACAAGCAGCTGACCGAGACCACCACCGGCAACTACGGCGGGCTGGGCCTGCAGATCGACGTCCGGGACGGCTGGATTACCGTGGTGGCCCCTCTGCCGGAAACGCCGGCGGAACGCGCGGGAGTCCAGACCGGTGACCAGGTCATCTCGGTGGACGGCAAGTCGACCGAGGGCTGGAGCAACGATCAGGCGGTAAAGGCGCTCCGCGGCGATGCCGGCAGCGAAGTGGAGCTCAAGATCCGCCGGACCAGCTTTGCCCAGCCGATCGTCTACAAGCTGACCCGTGCCGTCATCCACGTCCGGTCGGTGCCGCCGGGGAACATTTTCCCGGGCGGGATCGGATACATCTCGCTGAGCCCCGTCGCCGAGAGCTCGGCGCAGGAGCTGCGCAACGAAATCACGGCGCTGCTCGCCCGCGGGATGAAGAGCCTCGTGCTCGATCTGCGTGGCAACCCCGGAGGGCTGCTCGACCAGGGGGTGAAGGTCGCCGATCTCTTCCTGGACAAGGATCAGGAGATCGTCGCGACCCGCGGTCGGGCGCGCGGTGCCACCAAGACCTTCCTCGATTCCGCCAAGCAGGAATGGCCTTCACTGCCCATCGTCGTCCTGGTGAATGAGGGGACGGCCAGCGCCGCGGAGATCATCTCCGGCGCCCTGCAGGATCACGACCGGGCGGTCGTGGTCGGGGTTCCCACCTTCGGCAAGGGTCTGGTTCAGACGCTGTTCCCCTTCTCGGACAACACTGCCCTCAAGCTGACCACCGGGCGCTGGTACACGCCCAGCGGCCGGACCATTCAGCGCACCGCCCGCAACGAGGAGGACCAGCTCCGTCAGGCGGCGAATGATGCCGACGGCAAGGACACCACCAAGGTGGACAGCGTGTCGCGGCCGGTCTATCGGACCGACAGCGGCCGGATGGTGCGGGGGGGCGGTGGAATCGTGCCTGACATCGTCGTGCGTCAGGACAGCCTGACCGATGCGGAGCGGGCCTTCGCCACGGCGCTGGCGTCGAAGTTCGCGGAGTACCGTGACGCGATCACCGCGACCGCCCTGCAGGTCAAGAGCGACAAGGGAGTGACCAGCGAGGACTTTACCATCACGCCCGCGATGCGCACCGAGGTGCTGCGCCGGATGCGGTCCAAGGGCGTCACGGTCACCGACTCGGTCTACGCCAAGGCCGCGAGCCTGGTGAACGAGCAGCTCGGCTATGAGATCGCCCGTTACACCTTCGGGCGTCCGGCCGAGTTCCGGCGCCGGTCCCGAGACGATCGTCAGATGCAGACGGCGCTCGAGCTCCTCCACCGCGCCCAGTCGCCGAAGGATCTGCTGGCGATCGCGATGGCGGCGACGCCCTCCGCGCCCGGGCGGAACTAGCCGATCGCTCCGACGGCAGAGGTGCCGGCGGCATTCGCCGCCGGTCTCGCGGTCGGGCTGCTCTCCGCACTGGCTGGGATCGGTGGCGGAGTGCTCATGGTGCCATTCCTTTACCTCGTCTACGCCCCGTCCGGCCAGACGCTTTCCGCCCAGACCGTGGTCGCACACGCCACCAGTCTGGGCGTTGCCTTTCTTACCTCCCTCATCGGCACTTGGCGCTACGCGTTGACGCGGGCCATCGTCTGGCGCGCGGCCCTCTATTGGGCGGCCCCCGCGATCGTCTCCGCGTTCCTCACTGCCCGCCTGCTGACTCGGTTGGATGCCGCCCCATGGATCCGAGCGGTCTTTGGTTGTTTTCTCCTCGCGTCAGCTGTCGACATGGCCAGGCGTGGGCTGCGGCGGTCCCCGGAACCCACGCGGCCGCGGGAGCACTCGTGGGGGTGGCTCCTGCTGCTCGGGGCTGGCGGCGGCGCCCTGTCGGCGTTGCTCGGAATTGGCGGCGGCCTGATCGCCGTTCCGGTGTTCCTGTATGTAGCGGGCCTGCCGGTTAAGTCCGTGGCGCCCACCGCGCTCGCCAGTGTCTGCCTCACCACCCTGGCGGGCGGATTGGGCTATCTCAGCGCGGGGGCGGCCCCGCCGGTGTCGAGCATGATGGTCGGCTTCGTCGATCTGCGCATGCTGCTGCCACTCTCGCTCGGTGCAGTGATCACGGTGCCACTGGGCGTGCGGATCAATCGAGTGTCGAGTTCCGCCACTCTCTATTGGATGTTCGCCGTCATCTTTCTGGTCCTTGGAGCAGCGGTCCTGGCCTCCTGGGCCCTTGGCTGAGTGTGATCCTCATCATCGGCGGCGGACGGATGGGAAGGGGATTGGCGCTCGCCTTGAGCGAGGCGGGAGAGCGAGTGTCACTTTGGTCGCGCCGGGAGGCCACGGGTGTCATGGCCGATGCCGTCAACGGCGCGGGAACTATCGTACTCGCCGTCCCCGACGATTCGATTCTCGAAGTGGCCGCAGAGCTCGCCACTCTGGGCAGCATAGAGGAATCACAGGTCGTGCTGCATCTATCCGGACTCCGCGATGCGAGGGCGCTCCGCCCACTTGAGAGGACGGGCGCGGCGCTCGGCTCCTTGCATCCCTTGCAGACCATCTCCGATCCGGACACGGCTCCCGCCCGGTGGCGAGGGGCGGTGGCCGCAATTGAAGGAGATCCGCGCGCGGTCGTCGAGGGAGAGCGAATCGCCAGGCTGCTTGGGCTGGAGCCGGTGCGGATATCTGCCGAATCGAAGTCCGCGTACCATGCGGGAGCCGTCTTCGCCTCGAACTACGTGGTGGCGCTGGCCGCGATCGCGGCGCGGCTGGCCCAGGCCGCGGGAGTCCCCGCGGAGCTGGCGGGGAGGATGTATCTGCCGCTTCTCCTGGGGGCCGCGGAGAACCTCACGCGGCAGCCACCCCCGGCAGCGCTCACCGGCCCTGTCCGGCGGGGGGACCTGGAAACCGTCCGAGCCCATCTGGAGGCATTGAGTCCCGAGGACCGAGTCCTTTATGCCAGGCTCGGCCTGGAGGCCCTCAGACTGGCGCGGGAGGCCGGCCTGGATCAGGCCCGAGCCGAGGAGATGGAGAGGGTGCTGCGGGACTACTGATCGACGATCCGGAC
>DASPUE010000236.1:0-3415 GCA_035623055.1 Gemmatimonadales bacterium | reverse complement strand
TTCCCCAGCCCGTTATAGGCCGCGGCCCACGATGCGCCGGCCAACAGAACCGACACCAGCGCGAGCATGAAGATCAGCCAGAGCAGGCGGGCCATGGGATCCTTGGCTGAGGGCGAACCGGGAACGCATCGGCCGGGTCGGGCGATCGCCCGCCGGAGCGCACGACTCTAGTCGTCGAGATTCCTGGGACCGGGACGCAACAACTCCTTGAACCGGATAGCGACGTTGCCACCCGCGCACATCGCGCCGAACAGGATGAGCCAGATGGCCGTCCGCCGCAGGATGCTCAGCCGGTGCACCCCGACGCTGACCAGCAGCACCTTGGCGCTCAGACAGGCGACCGCGGCGGAGAAGAAGAAGAGCTGAAACAGCAGCAGGGGGCGATACCCCAGGTCGGTGAACAGCCAGTACAGAGCGATCCCGACCAGTATCCAGGCCAGGATGCCGGCCCGAGTCGTGTCCCCGAGTGGCAGATCCTCCAGGAGGGGCACCACCAGGGCCGCGATGACCAGCAGCCAGACCGCGAGCCGGATGGCGCCGCGCCACACCCGTCCACCCAGGGCATTGATTCTCTCGCGGGGCGGGAGCAGAGACACGAGGTAACCTTTCACGGACGCTCGTTCGTCTCGCGTCAGCGGCCCACCCGGCGGCGCGTACGAGCGGCCGTGGCGAGCGTCCGATCCTTCCAGTTCCACCATTTGGTGAGCGTCGGGCTGGGCCTGCTGGACCGGGCGACGTAGACGGCACACCGGAACGTATAGAGGACGCAGGGATCCTGTCGCACGCCTCGCAGGCGATTGAGGGCGGCGTACAGGCGCTCGGGATCGCGCCGGCCCAGGTCGGCCACCGAGCGGATGCCCAAGTCGCGAAGGTCCCGGGCGATGCTGGGGCCGACGCCGGGGAGGATCTGCAGGCTATCCCGGGACGGGGAGTGCGTGCGCATGCATGACTCGATCAGGAGGCACCGAGGCCAGGCGCCGAACGACCTCCTGAATGTTGGCGCCAAACCGCCGGAGCGCCAGCCCGGCTCGGGCCGGAGGGCGTCACGGATTGGTGGCGATCGAGTCCTCGTTCGCGACTCGCCGCCGGGAGCTGTCGGACACATCGAGCGCCTTCTTGACCGCCGTTGCCCCGGGGACCTTCGATTGGCCGATCACGCTGTCCGTCTCCCGCTCGGTCCGGCCGGTGCTGGCCTTGGTGCCAGAGGAGCAGGCGAGAAGAGGCAGCACGAGCATGAGGTACCAGCGACTGGACATGGCATGCGCTCCCGGGTTCAGCGTTTCTCCTCACGGGCCTTCCAGGCGCCGAGAAAGGCACCCATCAGTACCAAGTACACCAACTGATAGCCGGTGTCCACGGCGAAGAGCGAGAGGGGCGCGTCGGAGAAGAGGTTGTTGGTGAGCCCGGTGGTGGCCGCGAAGCCCAGCCACCCGAGGGCACCGATCTTGGCGCCGCCGGCCGCGCCGCTCGCTCCGGTGAGTCCGAGCAGGACGCTGATGACGATCGCCATGACCAGCTGACAGACGAAGGAGAGCCCATAGATCATCGGGAACGAGCCCTTCATCGCCTCGAGGCGCTCGGGCGTATAGCCATGGCCCTGCATCCAGATGCCGCCGAACAGCACCGGTGAATACCAGATGAATCCGATTGCGAAGCCGAGCAGGGCGGCGATCAGCACGGCACCCGGACGAATGGACAAGCGAGCCATGAGGGTCGGTCTCCTGGTTGGGCCGTGGACCTGGATTAGTGGAACTTCGCCATGAATTCGATCCCGGGCGTGAGCGCCTCGTGCCAGGCGCCGGCGACGGCGGGGGTGAACTCCGGGTCGTGCTTCGCGGCGGCTTCGATGAGGCTCCGCAGGAAGATCGGGTACCAGAGCGGCTCGATCGCGAGTTCATCCGGGCCGTGCTTCCGCGCCAGTCGCGTCAGGAGCGACGGATCATCCGCGGGCTGATGGCCAAACGCGATGAGGAGGCCGATGGCATGCTGCAGCAGGCGGATCTGCCGCTCGAAATCGGTCTGTGCGAACAGGGGTTCGGCGGCCGGGCAATTGGCGAAGAACCGCTGGTAAAAGTCGCTGAGGAATCCCGGCGAGGCGAGGCAACGCGCGTAGCTCGCCTTGGTCACTTCGATGGCGTGCGGATTCATGCGAGGCTCCGGCAGGGGGCCTTCATGGGGCGTCGGCGGCGCTGGGAAAGCCCGTCAGGGACAGGCGGCGACCCGCCTCCGGTGCCAGCACCAGGGGATCTCCCACCGCCGGATCCAGGACGACCACCGCCACCGGCGTGCTCGCCGATGTGAGAATGGAGCGCAGGGTGCCGTCACGCTGGCGCTCAAGCAGGGTGACCTCCAGCAGGTTCGTCGGGGAAGTCGGCCGGAAGACGGTCGCGACCCGACCCGTGGGTATGGTCAGCTCGAACGGTGTCTTATCGCGCTGCCCCTCGATGGGCCAACTCGCGTCGGGCACCATGGCCCAGTCCACCTGCACCCCCTTACGATTGCCCGAGGTGACTCGGACCACATACGCCCCTGGAGGGTGTGGACTCGGCGTGGCTGGCGGCGGCGCAATGCAGGCGGCGGCGAGCAGAGAGAGCAGGGCAGGGAAACGCTGGCGCATGAGGAACCTCTCGCGGCGAGAATCGCGATGTTCTACTCATCACGAAGCTGGCGGCTTCCACAGGGCCGCGTCAATGATGGACCAGAGATGCACCAGCCATCCGAGGAGGAAGAACCACAGGATACAGGCGAGCACGAACATGATCCCGGCCTTGATGGGGCGCCCCTGGATGAGCTGGCCGAGCCCGGGGATGAAGAAGCTGGCCAGCGCCGCAATGACGTTGCCGGTGGATCCTTGACCAGACATGGGACAATACTCCCGCTGAGCGTTCGGGTCAGGCCAGTGCCGTGCGGAGCACGCGGTGCGAGTCCGCCCACCCGGCCCACAGCACTATGACATAGACGCCGAAGGTCGCCCAAGCCAACAGCTTGGGGCTGGGCGGCGGCGGCGAGAAGGGCCCTGAGGCCCACATCGCGGCGCAGGCGATGAGAAGGCTCCAAAGGGCGAATCGGCCGATCTGGTCCAGAGGCCGAGTCGCATGGACGTAGGCGGCGATCCCGGCAGCGTAGAGGGCCCCCTCCACGATGAGGGTGGCAGGCACCGACTGCCACAGGCCGAGTCCGACCCGCGGACCAGGGCCGGGCCAGAGCGGCAGGTCGGGCGCGTGCGTGAGGAAGTCCAGCGCCCAGTGGCTCACCACCAGTGCCCCGACGAGTGCCGCCCCGCTCGCCGGCACCCGCCGCCACCGCGCGAGCGCCAGCGCGAGCAGGGCCCACACGATCGACATGAGGAGGCTGTGCGACCAGGGATACGCATCGAAGGTCAGGGGCGTGAACGCCGTCGCGCCCGGGGTGATGC
>DASPUE010000235.1:0-10064 GCA_035623055.1 Gemmatimonadales bacterium | reverse complement strand
CTCGCGCGCGGAGTCCTGACCGTCACGGGCGCCACCGCAGCCATGGCGGGCAGGACCACGATTCTCACCCCCGATAAGGCCAACGAATTCTTTCAGCCTGCCTGGACCGGGGACCCATCGCCACTTACCCAGGACACCGGTTGGCGGCCTGCGCACGACCTCGCCACCGGACTCGGCAAGACCGCGGCGTGGTATCGGGATCAGGGTTGGCTCTAGACCCCAAACCGCCCAGCCCGCGCGCCGGCCCCCGGGCGGTCGAGTGGTTCCTCGTTGCCTATCTCGGGTTCACCACCGTGGTCGGGTTGATCCGGCTTCGGTCCGAGCCAGCCATCGCCTGGGTGCTCGTCGCCAATCTCCTGGTCGCCGTGCTGGTTCTGGTCTTCCTCGCCGCCTCGAACCGGATGGGGCCAGCTGGACTCAGCCTGCGCGAGCTGTATCCGCTTCTGCTGCTGACCGCGCTCTACCCTGCGATCGACATCCTGAATCGGTTCGGCGGGATCAGCACCTATGACGTGATGGTACAGGGTTGGGATCGCAACCTCTTCGGGGGCCAGGTGAGCCGGACCTGGTGGCAGACTGAGCCGAGCATCTTCTGGTCGACGGTCTTCCACGCTGCCTACCTGGCGTATTATCCAATCGTAGCCGCACCGGTGCTGGTGTTCCTTGGGTCCGGCAGGCTGTCCGATGTCCGCCGCTCGGTCGCCTGGCTCCTCGCCACCTTTCTGCTCTGCTACGCCGTCTTCCTGCTGTTTCCGGTCGCGGGGCCCTACTACGAATTCTCCCGGCCAGCGGCGTGGTTCATCGCCAACGCCCCGGCCCGCCTCGTGTATGCCACGCTCGGCCAGGGGAGTGCCTACGGCGCGGCATTTCCCTCCTCTCATGTGGCCGCGACGGTGGTTGCAACCGCCGCCGCATTCCGGGGCTCCACCCGTCTCGGCTGGATCCTCCTGGGTCCCGCGGTGCTACTCGTGGTGGGGGTGGTGTACTGCCAGATGCACTACGGGGTGGACGCGCTGGCCGGGGTCCTCGTCGGCAGCGGCGTCGTCATCGCCGGAACCCGCCTCGATCAGCGCCAAGGGCCGGCTCCGGGGTAATCCCCGGGGCCGGCCCTCGTCGTGGGACGAACGACCGCTTACTGAACGGTGATCGTTCCGTGCATGCCGAAGGGTAGATGCGGCGTGCAGTGATACTTGTAGACACCCGCGGGCGCACCGGCGAAGGAGATCTCGTAGGTGTCGCCGATCCCCACCTTCATCGGGCCGGTGAGCGGCCCCATGGTCTCCGCCATCGCCTTGCCGAGCACATCGGCTGCGCCGGCCGGGATGCTATCCGCCGCGAACGCCACGTTGTGCGGCGGACCACTCTTCACGACGAACTTCACCACGTCGCCGACCTTGATGGTCAGTTCCGCCGGGGTGAAAGTGCCCTTCTTGCCATCGAAGTCCATCGCAACTTCATGGGTCACACCCGTCGTAGCGGGAGCCGCCGCCGGTGCCGCAGCCGGAGCACCCTGCTCCGCCGGCTTCTGCTCACCACCCTTGCCACAGGCCGCCAGGGCCAGGGCCATGCCTGCCACCATCGTCATCGCGCGCATCAGGTACCGCCTCCACTCACAGGGAAAGAGAGACCTTGTGAAAAGGTTCACAAAGATAAAGCACCAATCGGGAAATGGGGAGAGGGGTCGGAACGCGATTAACTTAGTCGCGTGCCCCTGCCTCCGCCTTGCCCTGCCCTCGGCTCGCAATGCCAGGAAATCCGGGTCATCCTTCGAGTCGGCACCCTGGAGAAAGGGGCCGATTCAGTCGACCACGAAGCAACCTGGCTCCTCGGCCACACTGAACGGATCAGCTTCCAGCGGTTGCGGCGTCAGGGGATCGAATTGCTCGTCGACGCGGTACTGCACGTGCGTTGCAAGCATCTCAAGGCGGAGCCGGATCGCTCGCAGGGGCGCTGCGCGGTCCACGGATTCACCGGCCCCCTGCCGCCCCGCACCCGGGGAGCCGAGCAGCCTCGCCGCCTGGGCCAGGACAGGTTCCTGATCGTCGAGGACCACCAGCTCGCGGCTCGGGAACTCAACCACCCGCCCCGGGCCCTTCCGGTCCTGGAGGACGATCTCGAGGGGATTAACCCCTGTTCCATCGCTCCGTGTACTACCGCCGATCATACCCGGGGTTCCGCCTGTTGCCGGGACCTGCAGGTGGAGATTCTCTGTGACCGGAGCAATACCGCACTCGAAGCTCTGGTGCGATCCAGGCTTTCACCGTATCTCTGCAAGGTCAGCAGGGAGAGCGAGGATGCCCTCGAGGCCGAGATGATTTCCGCTTGTGGCTTCCTGGATGACGAGGGTCTCAACTGCACCCTCCACGGCCGTATGCGAGCCGATGGTCGTCCCGCCAAGCCGGACCTTTGCAGCGAGTGGCCCGAGAACGGCAAGGGACTCCACCCCGGCTGCATCTTCTATTCGCCACCGGCGGCCAAGGCAAAGAGGCAGTGACAAAACAGCATTAAAACACTACTGTGCAGCTACGGCGCTGGCGTACGTCGTAACATCAAGTGCCACCGCCATGTAAGTTTTGAGACAGTTGCGGCCCGAGCGCGGGAGCCCCAATGGGCGACGAGCTGGAAGAGCTCTACCGAACTACCTACGCGACCGTTGTGCGATTCCTCTATCGCAAGGTCTGGGACGCGGACCGGGCTCACGACTTGGCGCAGGAAGTGTTCATCCGCGCCATGGCACACCGTCCGGAAAAGCCCAGGGCGTGGCTGTTCGCTGTGGCCGCCAATCTGGCGCGAGACGAAGCCCGCGCGGCGGTTAGACGGAAGCGTCACCTGACCCTCCTCAAAGACGACCCGGTGACCCTTCCGACTGCTCCAATCCCGGCCGATCAGGCAGTCGAGGATGACGAGCGGCGAGCCCGGGTGGATGAGGCCCTGGCCACGCTGACCAAGCGGGACCGGGAAGTGCTCCTGCTCTGGGATGCCGGTCTGAGCTACCCGGAGATCGCGGCACAGACCGGCCTCGCCGTTGGCGCTGTCGGCACGACCCTCGCCCGGGCGCGGAAGCGTCTGGTCGACGCCTATGACCGTGTGGAACAAGAGCGCCGTGCGGCACATTCCTGAAGAGGAGCTCCACGCCTACCTCGACCAGGCGCTCAGCCGGTCGCAGTGCGTCGAGATCGAGCGCCACTTGGCGCGATGTCAGCGCTGTCAGGACACCCGGGATGAGATTGCCGGGCTCCGGGACCGGACCACCGAGCTGCTGGCCAGGGTCGGTCCGCCTCCCATCCTGCCGCCTGCGTTCGAGGTGCTCAAGACGCGGCACGCCGAGCGCCTCCGGCAGCGCTGGCGGTGGATCAGCAACAGCGCGTGGGCCGCGAGCCTGGTCGGCGCGGTTGCGTTCGGGTGGCTGATCGATCGGCGCACCCACCACCAGCCGTCGCCGATTGTGGCCCGGCCAGCGTCCCCGACTCGTCCGGAACAGTCGGCCGTCCTCTCCCCCGCCGCAGCGTTTGGAATCTCTATCCCCACCTCGCATGATGAATCGGTACGCTCGGAGGCCCGGCTCCGAAGGACCCGGACATCGCCGGACGAGCCTGTGGCCGTGCCGGTTCGCTACGCTCAGGCGGTAACGACCAGGACCGACACCTTTCGGGAGCCAACGGCGCTCCCTCAGCCGGCTTCGGCCGTCTCTTCCAATGCCGATGTGCCGACCCTGATGGCGCAGCCAGTAGGCCGAGATCCGGGTCTAAAGGGATTGTGGCGTACTATCCTGCCGGACAGCGGAACGTCACCACCCGATGCCAATCTTCCGCTGGTGCCGGGCCTGCCGGTCGTCCAGCTCCGAGTCCAGCCCGGACTCGGCAACGGGGACGTCACCGCGGTGGACCAGATGCTCGAGACCGGCGAAGTCATCCGGACCATCGCGGGCCCAGCCGGCCGAGTCGGTTCTCTGGTGGACGCCGATCCTTCTGCGGTGAGCGCCACGGATACCCAGACGGACGCCGGCCGGATGACGGTCACCATTCGTCAGGGCGACCGGATGGTCGCGGTCACGGGCCCTTCGCAGGCCCTCGGCTCCCTGCTCTCCCGAGTGAACGTCCGCAAGCCAAGGTACTAGCCGCATACCGGTAGGCACCGGGATGCGAAGAGGGCGGGATCCGGTAGCCGGTTCCCGCCCTCTCTCATGTCCAGCTCCCCGCCTCGGTCAGTGGTGGCCGGCCTCCTTCTCGAGGGTGATCATCGCCAGCCTGGGCGAGACCATCGGGAAGGTCCGCGCGAACCACCCATAGCAAAGGAGGAAGAGGCCCAGGAACCCCAGGGTGGGCCCCAACTCGGCCAGGCCGAACGCCGGGCCCGGCTCCCGCGTGATCGACGGTAGCACCAGCAGGTATCGCTCCAGCCAGAGGGTGCAGAGGCTGATGCCAGTGAACAGTCCCAGGGTCACGGGAGTCTTCTTGGGCGCCACGCCGAGCAGGCCGATGAACGGGACCACGAACATCCCGAGGAAGACCAGGGAGCCGATCGGCCGCCAGGACCCCCACAGCCGTGCGAAGACGAATCCCGTCTCCTCCGGCAGGTTACCGTACCAGATCACGAGGAACTGTGACCACATGAGGTACGCCCAGAATACGGTAAAGCCGAAACACAGCTTCCCCAGGTCGTGCCGCTGCTTGGCGCTGATGTACTCGGCGATCCCGACCTGGTTGCGCCCGTAAAGCATCATGAGCGCCAGCAGGGTGTGCGCCCCGAGGAACGAGCCCATGAAGTACCAGCCGCCGAACAGGTTGGAGAACCAATGCGGCTGCAGCGCCATGATGGTATCAAAGGCCACCATCGTAGCGACGATCGCGTAGGTGACCACATAGGCCGGCGCAAATCGGGCGATTCGGGCGTCATGCCGGGCCCTCCCGGCAGGCGAATCGTCGAAGCGCCTGGTCCAGCGATCGTACAGGCCCTTGCGGTGGTCGGCCACCGCTCCCTTCACCTCGTGGAGGTCTGGCAGCAGATCGGCCTTCACCAGCTCGAACCCCAGCCAGTAGAGCAGCGCCAGCCCGACCGCCAGCCGCCCGAACATGAACCCGTGGGAGAGCCAGAGCTCCTTCCCGGGGCCAAGCCCGTGCATGTCCGGAAAGATGTGGGGGTAGCCGACCGTGAAGATCAGCAGAAATCCCAGGAGCGACACGGGGAAGAAGAAAAACGGCGCCGCCTCCGCAAAGCGAATGATGACCCCGGACCACTTGGCCCCGGTCACCTTCTGGACCGCCACGAAAGCGAAGCTCCCGGCGGTGAGGCCGGTGAAGAAGATCCAGTTGACGTGGAAGAGGTGCCAGGCGCGGTCGGCCTGGGGTCCGCGCGCGAAGATCACGAACAGGACGAGGCCCACCACGGCCAGCGTCGAGCCGAGGCCGACGAACAGGTTGTACCGCGCCGTGAGCGACCGGGCGATGAGCTGCTCGCGCACCGATGACTTCACCATCACTTGACTCCTCCCGGCTGCGGGCCGGCCGAATCGGCCTCGGCCTTGGCCACCGCCTGCAGCTGCCGGACGTAGTTCACCACTTCCCAGCGCACCGCGCCGCGCACCTTGTCGCCGTACCTCGGCATCACGCCCCGCCCATAGCGGATGATGCTGTAGAGATAGCCGTCGCTCCAGGCCATCGCGCGCGGAGTGATGAGTGGCAGGGCGGCGACCCGCGGCCCCACCGGGCCATCGGCATGGCCGGTGTTCCCATGGCAGACGGCGCAGAACGTGTGGTAGAGCGTGTCCCCGCGCGCGGTCGCGGGCTGGCCGGCCAAGGGATTGACCAGCTTGTCGGCCGTCGTGGTGTTGCCCACACTCCACTCGGCCAGCCAGTCGCCCTCGCCGCCGGTGATGGGCACGGTGCCGGGCACGGTATTCCGGGGAACATCGGCCCGCTGATAGGGATGCACCGACTGCTGCTTGATCATCGCGTCGAACCAGGGCACCAGGTGCATCGCGTCGTCCGGGGAGGGGACGTCGTTGTAGTAGTAGTCGCACCCCGTGGCGAGGAGCAGCAGGCCAAGGCCGAGAAGCCTACGCCGCATGGCGCACCTCCACGGAGCCTGCCTCGCGGAACATCCGTTCCACCTTGGACGCCTCCTCCCCAGTGCATGGCACGAAGATGCCGATGCGGTCGTCGCTGAACCGGGGATCGTAAGCCATGCCGGTGGTCGGTGTGCGCGCGGAGAGGATGATGACCCCCGCCACCGTGGCAAGCGAGCCGATGAGAACCATCAATTCGAACATGAACACCACGTACGGCGGCACGGTAGCGATCGGCTTTCCTCCCACCACCAGGGGCCAGTCGAGCGACATCCAGAAGGTCATGCCCAGACCGGCGAGGACGCCGGTGACCCCGCCGATCAGCGTGAACAGTCGCACCGGGCTCGTCTCGATGCCCAGGGCTGCTTCCAGTTCATGGTTGGGCGCCGCGGAGTAGACGGTGAACCCCGAGCGTCCCTGGGCCCGCAGTGCCTGGATGGCGTCGCAGGCGGCGTCGATGTGCTCGAAGGCGGCAAGCACGCCGGGAACGGTGCGGGCCATCAGTGGCCTCCCTTCCGGAGCCGGGGCATTGGGATCTGCTCCTTGATCTCCTGGATGGCGACGACCGGGAAGGTCCGGGCGAACAGCAGGAACCACATGCTGAACCAGCCGAACGATCCGAGCAGGATTCCCCAGTCCGCCCAGGTCGGCCGCATCTGGTGCCAGGCGTAGGGGAGGTAATCGTTGGCGAGACTCGACGCGATGATGACGTACCGCTCGAACCACATCCCGACATTGATGAAGATCGAGAGTACGAACAGCGCGGTGAGATTGGTTCGCACCTTCCGGAACCAGAACAGCTGGGACACGAACGCGTTGCAGACCACCATGGTCCAGCCGCCCCACCACATGGGTCCGAAGAGCCGGCGCCAGAAGGTGGTCTGCTCGAAGGTGTTGCCGCTGTACCACCCGATGAAGTACTCCATCGCGTAGGCGTAGAACAGAATGGAGCCGGTGAGCAGCGTCAGCTTGGCCAGGTTGTCGAAGTGATATTCCGTGATCATGTGCTCCAGCTTCAAGGCCTTGCGGAGCGGGATGATCAGCGTGAGCACCATTCCCACGCCCGAGTAGATCGCGCCGGCGACGAAGTAGGGGGCGAAAATCGTCCCGTGCCAGCCCGGCACGATAGACATCGCGAAGTCCCAGGACACCACCGAGTGCACCGATAGCACCAGGGGCGTCGCCAGCGCGGCCAGGTAGAGGTAGGCTCGGTTGTAGTGCCGCCACTGGTTGTCGGTCCCGCGCCAGCCCAGCGAGAAGAAGCCGTAGACCTTCGACCGCCATCCCTTCATCAGGTCCCGGGCGGCCGAAATGTCCGGCACGAGCCCCACGCAGAGGAAGGTGGTCGACACCGTGAGGTAGGTGCCGATGGCGAAGACGTCCCAGACCAGCGGCGATTTGAAGTTGGGCCAGATCCAGCGCTGGTTCGGGTAGGGGAGCAGCCAGTAGAAGAACCACTGGCGCCCGATATGAATGATCGGGAACAGCCCCGCCGTCATGACCGCGAAGACGGTCATCGCCTCGGTGGCACGGTAGACCGCCGTGCGCCACGGCGAGCGGAACAGGAAGAGGATCGCCGAGATCAGGGTCCCGGCGTGGCCGATACCGACCCAGAAGACGAACGTCGTGATGTAGACCGACCAGAACGCCGGCGGATTGTAGCCGGCCAGCCCCAGTCCGTCCTTGAGCAGCATCACGAAGGTGAGGGCGCCGATCAGGAACATGAAGACGGCGCCGCCCAGCAGCAGCATGTAGCCGCGGCCGGCCGTCCCCAGAGTGTTGACTACGTCCCGGGTGACCTCGTGATGGGTCTGGGTCGGGTGGGTGGTGTCGTGCGCGATCGCCGCCATCGGTTACGCCTCCGTCCGGTGCACGACCTTCGCCAGATAGGTCACCGCCGGACGCGTGTTCAGGTCTTCCAGGATGTGGTAGCCGCGAGGCCCCGACTGGAGCTTCGCCACCCGGCTGTCGGGATCCAGCATGTTGCCGAACACGATCGCCTCCGAGGGACAGGCCTGGGCGCAGGCGGTCACGACGTCGCCGTCCCGCAGTTCACGGTCCTCCAGACGCGCCTGGTTCTGCGCGCCCCGGATCCGCTGGATGCAGAACGTGCACTTCTCCATCACGCCGCGGGCCCGCACCGTGACATCCGGGTTCAGCTGCAGATTGAGTGGCTCGGGGAACGCCTTCTTGTTGTAGGCGTACCAGTTGAAGTACCGGACCTTGTAGGGACAGTTGTTGCCGCAATAGCGGGTGCCGACGCACCGGTTATAGACCTGACCGTTCAAGCCGTCCGCCGTGTGATAGGACGCGTAGACCGGACAGACCGGCTCGCACGGCGCCGCGTCGCACTGCTGGCAGAGCATGGGGACGACCCGCGCCTCCAGCGGCTCGCCGTCCTCCCCGCCCTCCCAGTAGCGCTCGATCCGCATCCAGGTCATCTGCCGGCTCCGGAGGATCTCGGTCTCCCCCACGAACGGGATGTTGTTCTCCGCGTAGCAGGCGGTCACGCACGCCGAGCAGCCGGTGCAGCGCGCGAGGTCGATCACCATGCCCCACATCGGGTGCTGGTTGGCGTAGTCGCCGTGCTTGCGCTGTTCCACCTGCGAGTCGTGGAACCCCTTGATCGCCTCGGCCTCACGCTGGTTGGGCTCGTGCTCCTCGTGGCCTTCCGCTTTCCGGGCGAGGGAGGGGGTGAGACCCTGCTTGGCCTGGGCATAGGTCATCGCGTCCGCGATGCCCCGCCCGAGCTGCCGAGTGGTCCCCTCGGTCTTGGCAAGCTGCTTCCAGCGACCGGTCTTGGTGAGCGTCACCCGGGTCGAGAAGTAGGGGAGGAAGCCCTTGCCGTCCTTCGCGTCCAGCAGATCGAGCGCATTGACACCCTGTCCGCTCCCGAAATCACCGTAGGAGGTGTGGCCTAGCCCGAGCGGCACCGCCACCACCTCGGGGTGAATCCCGGGGTAGAGGTAAGCGGGCGCCTCGATGGAACCGTGCGGGGAATCGATCCGCAGAATCTCCCCTTCCTGCACATCCATCCGCCGTGCCAGTTCGGGATGCACTTCGACCCAGGAATGCCAGGTGATCCGCGTGACCGGGTCGGAGAGCTCAAGCAGCCAGGGGCGGTTGGCGAACCGTCCATCTCCGAGGACCGACGGGACCGCCGCGAAGTAGTAGCTGTCGGCGCCCGCGTCGCCATCGAAGTTGGGAGCGGTATAGCTCACTTGCGACGCCGTCGCGGCCAGCCGCATGGGGGTAACCGGCGACTCCCCGAACACACCTCCGCGCGCCAGCGCCTCCCGCCAGGCAGTGTCTCCCGCGACCGTCCGGGCCCACTGCGCCTTGAGATACGCTTCCCAGCTCGGGGCGTTGAACTGGGCCAACGTCCCGCCCGCCTTCTGTGACGCTTTGAGCAACACGTCGCCGGTGGGCATCGTCTTGAACACCGGCTCCATGACCGGCTGCATGAGCCCATTCACACCCTTGCGCGGGCGGGCATCGTCCCACCGCTCCAACGCGTGGTGATTGGGCACGAGCAGGTCGCAGAGACGCGCCGTCTCGTCGAGATAGAGCGAGGTCGACACCTTGAAGGGGACCTTGCGGAACCTGGCTTCGAACCCGGCCGCCTTGGGGAGGCTGTAGGCGGGATTGGACTCGTGGACGATCACGACCTGCGCGCCGCCCTGATCGAGCCATTCCAGCAGGGCCAGCGTCGGCCCATAGCCGTCCCCGCCGTCGAGGTCGGCGCCGAAGCGCACGGTCTCGCCCACGTTGCCGGCGATGTAGTTGAGCAGGTTGACCGCGGCGGCGGTTTCGGTCGCGGCGCGGTGCTGGCTTGTGATCCCGCCCGCCACAGCGAGCCCCGGCTTCGCGGAGGCGAACTCCCGCGCGATCCGCCGGATCACCTCCGAGTCGACCCCGCTCTCCTGCTGGGCCTTCTCGGGGGTGTAGGGCGCGAGCAGCCCGCGCAGGCCGTTTGCGTCTGATGGGTTCCCGCTCCGTT
>DASPUE010000234.1:0-3378 GCA_035623055.1 Gemmatimonadales bacterium | reverse complement strand
CGGGCCGGCGCCTATGACTTCATCAGCAAGCCGTACGATCTCGCGGAGTTGCGGCAGACGCTGGCACGCGCCCTGGAACGGCGCAAGCTGGCCTCGGCCAGGCAAGAGAGCGCCGCCGTCGCCCCCACTCGTGAGCCCGTCCTCTCCGGCACCCTGGTGGGCCACAGTCCGGGGATCATCGATGTGATGAAGCAGGTCGCGCGGGTCGCGTCCACCCAGGCGTCGGTCCTGATTCTCGGAGAGACCGGAACTGGCAAGGAGCTGGTGGCGCGGACGATCCATCGCTTCTCCGAGCGGGCCGACCGGCGGATGGTCGCGGTCAACTGCTCGGCCCTCGCCGAGGGGCTCCTCGAGAGTGAGCTGTTCGGTCACGTGAAAGGCGCCTTTACCGGTGCCGTGGGGAACCGCCCCGGGATCTTCCGAGAGGCGGACAAGGGGACAGTCTTTCTCGACGAGGTGGGCGACGTCTCTCCGGGCCTGCAGGCGCGACTGCTGCGGGTGCTGCAGGAGCAGGAGATCGTTCCCGTAGGCGCGGAGACTCCGATCAAGGTGGACGTGCGGGTCATCGCGGCGACCCATCGCGATCTTGGCGCGATGGTGCGCGACAAGCAGTTCCGCGAGGACCTCTACTACCGGCTCAACGTGGTGACCATCCAGCTCCCGCCATTGCGCGAGCGGCGACAGGATATCCCGCTGTTGATTGATCATTTCCTGACGACGCTTGCCGCCCGTCACGGCCGCGGCCCAGTCGCGATCGACCCCGCCGCGCAGGCCCTGCTGCTCGCCTGGGACTGGCCTGGAAACGTGCGCGAGCTCGAGAACGTTCTCGAGCGGGCGATGGTGCTCGCCGAACTCGACGTGATCGGACCCGAGCACCTGCCGGAGACTCTGCGGGCGAGTCACCCCGCGCCCGCGGCGGTGAGCCCGGCGGCTCCAACCCAGCAGGCCTCGGTGGAGAGCGGTTCGACCGAGCTGGTCACGCTGGATGAGCTCGACCGCCGCCACGTCTTCCGGGTGCTCGCCGCCATGAAGGGGAATCGTGAGGATTCGGCTCGCATCCTCGGCATCTCGCGCCGCACGCTGACCCGCATGATTCAGCGCTGGCACTGGACCCCCGGCGCGACCTAAGCGGGTTCCGGCATGGCCTGGGCGCTCCGATTCCCAGGCCCCAGGATGACAAGTCGCCGGGTCAAGTTGTCGTCGCTGGTGCCACTCTGTCCCCTCGGCCCGCGCTCGTCTCGGTCGTTCTGCCCTGCTCGGCCCAGTTTGGACACCCCCCACACGGCACGTCGATTGCCTTCCCTGATTATCCGATGCGCAGGAATCACCTGTATCTCCACACCGCACTACGTCTGTTCACCGTCTCGGAGGCAGTCATGAAGCGCTTCATTTCCCTCGGCACGCTGGCCCTTCTCGGGCTGCTCGCCGTCTCGGCCGCGCACGCTCAGGCCACCGCTGCGCCGGCCGCGCCCAAGGCGCAAGCCCAGCAGCCGGCCGCGCCCGCCAAGGCGACGAAGACGGCCACCCAGCTGCTCGATCTCAATACCGCGACCCGGGACCAGCTGATCGCCCTTCCGGGCATCGGTGCGACCTACGCCGACGCCATCATCAAGGCCCGCCCCTTCAAGTCGAAGAGCGAGCTGCTGAGCCGGAAGGTGATTCCCGCCGCGACGTACAAGAAGGTCCAGAAGCTGGTGATCGCGAAGCAGTAAAGCACTCGAACTCCCCGCGGAGCGAACACGGCAGACTTTCCCTCCAAGCTCCGCGTTTGACCGCCTGTCGGGCCCAGCCCGGCAGGCGGTTCTCTTTTGCCTAACCCACCTTGACGCTGGACCGTTCCGGTCGTTAAACTCGCGCAGGCGTCTGCCCGCCTAACGCATAACACAACATCCCTACCTGCTTGGAGGCTTGGATGCCACGCCCAGTGGTCCGGACACCCGGCCTGTGCCTTGTCACGGCCGTACTCATACTGCTTGGAACGCAGGCCGCCGCCGCTCAGTCGGGCGTCGTGCAGGGCAAAGTCGTGGACACCACGGGTGCGCCCGTGGTAGGTGCCAGTCTGTCGATCGACCATACCGCTCTCAGAACGACCACCACCGGCGGCGGACGCTACGTCCTGCGCGGCGTGCCACGGGGGCCGCAAACGGTCCAGGTGCGCGCCATCGGCTTTGCCCCGAGCTCGGCGGTGATCACGATCGCAGGAGCCGACGTCGTCGAGCAGGATTTCACCCTGTCCCGTTCGGCGGTCGAGCTGGCGCCGATCGACGTGGTGATCGGCTCGCGCGCCCGGCATACAGCCGCGGAAGAGTTGGCCGTGCCGGTGGACGTGTACAGTGCGGAGGATATCAAGCAGCAGGGCACCACCGAGACCGGGCAGATACTCGCCGCCCTCTCCCCATCGGTGAACTTCCCGCATCAGAGTGTAACCGACGCGAATGATATCGTACGGCCCTTCACTCTCCGGGGCCTGTCGCCGGATCACACCCTGGTGCTCATCAACGGCTGGCGCCAGCACCAGACGGCGCTCCTCAACACCTTCCCGTACGGATCCGCCGCCGGCTCCAGCGGCGTGGACCTCAACGCCATTCCGGGCGGCGCCATCGAGCGCATCGAGGTGCTGCGGGACGGAGCTTCGGCACAGTACGGGTCGGACGCGATCGCCGGAGTGGTGAACGTGGTGATGAAGGAAGGGCACTTCACGCCCTTCCTGAACGTCAGCGCCGGGCGCTACAACCCTGGCAAGGTCTATCCCGACGACGGCACCACCGTGGATCTCAACGGCGGCGTCGGCATCAAGGTGGGGCGGGGATCGCTGGGGCTGTTCGGCGAGTTCCAGCATCGAGATCCGACCAACCGGGCCTGGCCCGACGGCTCCCTCGCCGATCTTGCCGGCATCACCGACTCGGTGGACCCGACCAACGGCCGGCTCATCCAGAAGCGCAACGGCATTCCCCAGCCGAGTCTGCATTGGGGAGACGGCCTCGAGAAGGACGTGATGAGCTTCGCGAATTTCCGGATGCCGCTGAACACCGCCGGCTCGAGCGAGTTCTACGCCTTTGGGGGGTACAGCCATCGGGTCGGCACCGGGAACGGCTTCTACCGGTCTCCCGACAGCCCCCGCAACTGGCCCGAGCTATATCCGAACGGCTTCCTGCCCGAGTTCCATCCGACGGTGCGGGACTTCTCCGCGGCCGCGGGCATCCGTACCAGTGTCGCCGGCTGGGCTGTCGACTTCGGTGGGACCTATGGGGTCAACACCTTCGACTACAATCTCGACAACACCAACAACGCCTCGCTGGGGCCGTGCCTGGCGACGGCCTGCGCCCCGGGACCAGACGGGATTCTCGGAACCAGCGATGACCCGGGCATCCCGAACCA
>DASPUE010000233.1:0-3294 GCA_035623055.1 Gemmatimonadales bacterium | reverse complement strand
GGGCGCGAGCGGCCCGTCGGTCCGGAAGCCGGGTGCCGAGCACCTGTCCGGCCGACAGGCACGCCGTCGCATCAGCAGGTACTCGGCGGGGCTGGTTGCGCTCACCGTGCTCCTCGCCGCCGGCTGTTCCGATGGCCGGATCCCCCTGACCATCTACTCTCCGCACGGCCGCGATCACCTCACCCTGCTGGAGCACGAGTTCGAGCGCCTGCATCCCGACATTGATGTACGCTGGCTCGATCTGGGCAGCCAGGAGATCCTGGACCGATTGCGGCTCGAGCGGGTCAATCCCCAAGCCGACCTCTGGTTTGGCGGTCCTACCACGATCTTCGCTCGCGGCGCGGCGGAATCGCTGCTCGCCCCCTATCGGCCCAGCTGGGCGGAGGCCGTGGACACCAGTGGCATCGGGCCGGACGACCTTTTCTACCCGGTATATCGCACTCCGGCGATCATCGCCTACAACAGCGTTGCGGTGCCCGAATCCCTGGCGCCTCAGGACTGGGACGACGTGCTCGCTCCCCGGTGGCGCGACAAGGTGCTGATACGGGATCCGGTGGCGAGCGGCACCATGCGGGCGATCTGGGGGATGATCATCGAGCGGGGTCTCCGGCAGGCGGGAGACACATCCGCCGGGATGGCATGGCTTCGCCGCCTCGACGGTCAGACTCGCACCTACGCGCTTTCACCTGCGCTGCTCGACGCGAAACTTGCCCGGCAGGAAGGGCTGGTCACGCTGTGGGACCTGCCGGACATTTTGATCTCGGAAAGCAAGGGGATGCCCTTCGGCTACGTCTTCCCACGGAGCGGTACGCCGGTGATCGACGACGCGATCGCCCTGGTTCGTAACGCCCGGCACCCCGAGGCCGCCAAGCTGTTCATCGAGTATGTCGGCAGTGTCGATGGCCAGCTGCTCACCGCCGAGCGCGTCTTCCGTCTCCCTGCGCGGCGCGACCTGCCGGCGGCCCGGGTGCCCGAGTGGGTCGCGGGGGTCGAGAAGCGGATGGTGGTGGAAGCGATGGATTGGGCGCTCCTGGCGCGGGAAGGGTCAACCTGGATGGGCTACTGGGACCAGCATGTACGGGGGACCGGGAAGGGAACCCGCTACTGACATGAGCTACCTCAGTCTTGAGGCGCTGACCCGCCGATTCGGTCCCGCCGCCGGCGTCTTTGACCTCTCGCTTACGCTGGAGCGAGGACGGACGCTGGCGTTGCTGGGGCCGAGCGGGAGCGGGAAGACGACCACGCTGAGAATCCTGGGCGGATTCGAGGTGCCGGACGCGGGGCGGATCGTGGTGGACGGCGACGACGTGGTGCCACTCCGCCCGGAACAACGCCGGTTCGGTATGGTATTTCAGCACTATGCACTCTTCCCGCATCTCGATACCGGCGAGAACGTGGCCTTCGGGCTAGCCTCGCTCGGCGTGCAGGGCCCTGAGACGGAACGCCGCGTTGCCCAGGCCCTGGCCTTGGTGGATCTGGCGGGCTACGAGCGCCGGAAGATCGGCGGTTTGTCAGGCGGGCAGCAGCAGCGGGTCGCGTTGGCTCGGGCCTTGGCGCCGGAGCCGCGAGTCCTGCTCCTCGACGAACCGCTCTCCAATCTCGATCCCGCGTTGCGTGAGCGGACCAGGCGGGAACTCCGCTCCTTGATCCGGCGAGTCGGCATCACCACCGTGATCGTCACCCACGAGCAGGAGGATGCGTTCGACTTGGGCGACGTGGTCGCGGTGCTCCGGGAGGGTCGTCTCGAACAAGCCGGTGTTCCGGAGGTGCTCTACCGGGAACCCGCGACGCCGTTCGTTGCCGGGTTCATCGGTCGCTCGAGCTGGCTCACGGGAGTGATTCGCGGTTCTGACACCCTCGAGGTCGATGGGGCAGAATGGCGGCTGGGCCGTCTCGAAGGGCGCCCGGCCGGAGCCCGGGTGCGCGTGATGGTGCGTCCAGAGGCGCTTGCTTTTTCAGAAAAGGGCCAGGGCATTCCGGTGACCGTAGCGGATCGACGCTTCGCCGGATCGAGCACCTTCTACCTGGTCACCACGGCGCGGGGCTCGGCCGTCGAGGTGAGCGCCGGACCCGAAGCAGCGGCGCTCGGGCAGAAAGCCTGGCTGGTGCCCGTGAGTACTCCTGCGGATAGGGACCATCTGGTCGCGGTCTTCCCCGAGGAGGCGACGTGAGCCGCTTGTCAGGGCGCAGCTGGGGCACGATCGGGCTGGTCGCCGTGTTGGCATGGCTCGTCGCCTATCCTCTGGTCGTGGTATTTCGCGAGAGCGTGCATGGCCCCGCGGGCTTCACGCTCGAGTATTTCCAGCGCTTTGTCGGCGAGCCGCGGGAGTGGCGAGCGCTCTGGGCCAGTCTGTGGACGTCCGTGGCGAGTGTGGTCCTGGCTGGGATGATCGGGGTGCCGCTGGCCTTCCTCTTCGAGCGGAGCGAATTCCCCGGGCGGCGCCTGCTCGGCGCGCTGGTGGCGCTGCCGGTGGTGTTGCCGCCGCTGGTCGGGGTGATAGCCTTCCTGTTCCTGTACGGCGAGACGGGGTTCATCGCCCGCGTCGTGCAAGGTGTGTTCGGACTCGAGAATCCGCCCTGGCGCCTCGAGGGGGCGTACGCCATCCTGCTGGTTCACGCCTATTCGATGTACGTCTACTTCTATCTCTTCACCCGGGCCGGTCTCGCGGGACTCGATCATGCGGCGCTCGAGGCGGCGCAATCGCTGGGGGCGGGGCGCTGGCGGACCCTCAGGGAGGTGACCCTCCCGCTGCTGGCTCCTTCGCTGCGCGGTGCCGCGCTGCTCACGTTCATGACGGCCCTCGCGTCGTTCAGCGCGCCGTACATCTTTGGCGGCGGATTTCGGGTCATGCCGACCCAGATCGTCTTCACCCGTCTGAATGGTGACTACGGCATGGCCATGGTTCAAACCGTGGTGCTGAGCCTGCTGGCGCTGGCCGGGCTGGGTCTGGCGCGGGAGGGCGCGAGTGTCAGCGGGGTCGGTGGTGGCAAGGGCCTTCCCCCGCCGGCGGCGCCGATCCGGAGTCCCGGCCTGCGGCGGGCGGCGACGGTTGGCGGCTGGATCCTCGGCACGGTGTTGCTCCTGCCGCATGCCACGCTGATCCTGCTGAGCCTCGTTCCGGTCGGGACCTGGACCATCGAAACGTTGCCCCCCGCGTACACCCTCCGGAACTATCTCGCCCTGGTGGCCGAGCCGGAACGGCTCCGCCCGCTGGTCAACAGCCTGTGGATGGCTACCGCGGCGACGCTCACCGCGCTGGCGGTCGCGGTCCTGGCTGGCATTCTGGTCGTGCG
>DASPUE010000232.1:0-2953 GCA_035623055.1 Gemmatimonadales bacterium | reverse complement strand
TCTCCGTCATCTGCTATGCGGGCAGGAGTCGCTCTCGCTGGTGATGGAGCGGGGGGAGCGAGGGGAGTGGCGACTGTCCGTGTCGGGCACCCGCCACGAAGCCCGCGTGGTGGATGAGCGGACCCGCCATATCGAGGGCCTCACCGGGGGCCGGCGTGCGTCGGTCGGGCCAGCGGTTCTCCGGGCGCCGATGCCGGGGCTGGTAGTGCGGGTCCTGGCCGCGCCGGGGGAGCGGGTCGAAGCCGGCCAGGGGCTGGTAGTGCTGGAGGCGATGAAGATGGAGAATGAACTGCGGGCCGGGGCGGGGGGATCGATCCGGGCCATCCCGGTGACCCCGGGCCAGGCGGTCGAGAAGGGGCAGGTCCTGGTCGAATTCACCGCGGACCCCGTCCCTTGACCTAACCCGTTGATGGTGGCTAGCTTTGATGTCTGTGCACTTTAGCGACCTCACTTCGGGGCACCAGGTTCAATGAACACGTTTTCCGCCAAGCCGAGCGACATCACCCATCAGTGGCACCTGGTGGATGCGAACGACGTTCCGCTCGGTCGGCTGGCCAGCCGGGTGGCCCAGCTGATCCGGGGCAAGCACAAGCCGACGTTCACGCCCCACATGGATGGCGGCGATTTTGTCGTCGTGATCAACGCGGCCAAGGTGCGCCTGACCGGACGGAAGCTCGAGCAGAAGCGGCACTTCCGGCACACCGGGTTCATGGGGCACGAGCGGTTCACGCCGGTCAAGGAACTGCTCCACGGCAAGCATCCGGAGCGGGTCATCGAGCATGCGGTCTTCGGCATGCTGCCGAAGAACTCGCTGACCAAGCAGAAGCTGCGCACCAAACTCAAGGTCTACGCCGGGGGCGAGCATCCCCATGCCGCCCAGCGGCCCGCGGCCTATTCCGTCACCCCGAACGCGAAGTGAGATGAGCGGCATTCCCGAATTCCGCTGGCAGGCCGTCGGCCGCCGCAAGACGAGCGTGGCGCGGGTGTACCTCACCCCGGGCACCGGCAAGTGGGACATCAACGGGCGGACCCTGGGCGACTACTTCCCGCGCCCCTCGCTGGTGCAGCACATCCAGCAGTCGTTCTCGACGACGGACACCCTCGGCGCCTTCGATGTGAAGGCCCATGTCGAGGGCGGGGGACAGTCGGGGCAGGCGGGCGCGCTGCGCCTGGCCATCGCCCGGGCGCTGGTGTCGGCCGATGGCCAGCACCGCACCAAGCTGCGCAGCGGCGGGCTGCTGACCCGGGATCCCCGGGCGGTGGAGCGCAAGAAGCCGGGCCGGGCCGGCGCCCGGAAGCGGTTCCAGTTCAGCAAGCGGTAATCCAGCGGCGGCCCGTCGCACTGACGGGCTCGCCGTAACACGCACGCGGCGGGATCTCCCGCGGGGTGCCCCGGTGACGGGGTTCGCGGGAGAGATGAACGTCGCGGACGATCCAACCCTCATAACGAAGGACGGCATTACCACGATGGCTCAGCCCCAGTTGCAGGACCTCCTCGAGGCCGGCGTTCATTTCGGCCACCAGACCCGTCGGTGGAATCCCAAGATGCGCCGGTTCATCTTCGCCGAGCGCTCCGGGATCTACATCATCGACCTGCAGAAGACCCTCAAGCAGATTCAGCAGGCGCAGGAGCTGCTCAAGAGCGTGGCGCTCAAGGGCGAAGGGGTGCTCTTCGTCTGCACCAAGAAGCAGCTCAAGGGGATCGTGCTGGCGGAGGCGGCCAACTCGGGGTCGTTCTGGGTAACCGAGCGGTGGCTGGGCGGGATGCTCACCAACTTCCAGACCATCAAGAAGCAGATCCGCCGGCTGCGGGAGCTGGAGCAGGGTTCGGCGGACGGCGAGTTCGAGAACTACACTAAGAAGGAGAAGCTGCTCTTCGAGCGCGAGCGCCAGAAGCTGCTGCGCAACCTCGAAGGGATCAAGCAGATGGGCCGGTTGCCGGGCGCGCTGTTCGTGGTCGACGCCAAGAAGGAGAAGATCGCGGTCCAGGAAGCCAACAAACTCGGCATCCCGGTGGTCGCCATCGTCGATACCAACGCCGACCCGGATGTCATCACCGTGCCGATCCCCGGCAATGACGACGCGATCCGGTCGGTGTCGCTCATTACCGCCGCGCTGTCGGAGGTGATCCGCGAGGCCCGGGCGCAGAGCCCGCTGCGCGGGGAGACGGTGGAGGACACCGAAGCCGAGACCTACAGCACCGACGGCGGCTCGGAGGGCGATCCCGAGGCGGATCGCAAGAAGCGCCGGCCCCGGCGCAAGCGGCGGCCGAAGCCGGAGGCGATCGCGGCCCGGATCAAGCACGGCGATGAGGGCGGCGAGGACGCCGGTGCCCAGGGGGACGCGGAAGGGTAGTCCGGGCCCATGGCCTGCGCGCGTACCGCCGCCGTCCCCGGCCTCCCGGCCCCGGACGGCGGCTTTCTATAGGAGACGGCCCGGATCGCGGGCCGTGCAGACGATGGTCGCCAAGGCCGCCTCCACGAGGCGGTCGGGCGGCCCGAACGACAAAGGATCCAAGGCGATGAGTGAGCCGATCAGTGCGAAGATGGTTGCCGAGTTGCGGGCCCGCACCGGCGCGGGAATGATGGATTGCAAGGCGGCCCTGCAGGAGGCGGGAGGCGACATGGAGAAAGCCGTCGAGATCCTCCGCAAGAAGGGCATGGCCAAAGCTGACAAGCGTGGAGACCGGAGCGCCTCCCAGGGGTTGATCGTGATCGAGACCGCCACCAGCGGTCAGGACGGGGCCATGATCGAGCTCAACTGCGAGACCGATTTCGTGGCCAAGAACCAGGACTTCATCGCGCTCGCCCGCGACCTGGCCAAGCACGCCCTGAAGCATGCCCCCCTTGGCGTGCATGCCGGATCGGCGATCGACTCGCAGCCGTTCCGCGCCAGCACGGTCGGCGAAGCGGTGAAGGAGGTTTCCGGCAAGACCGGTGAGGCCATGGCCGTC
>DASPUE010000231.1:0-2104 GCA_035623055.1 Gemmatimonadales bacterium | reverse complement strand
TCATGATATCCCCCGCTCACCGTCCCGCCTGCCGTTCATCGGTTCCTCTCTCAGGCGTACATACCACGCAACCGGTGGACCGCGGCGACCCTGTCGATCGAGAGCATATAGGCCCCGATGCGGTTATCGACCTCGTGCTTCTCCGCCATCGCAGTCACCTCTTCGAACGACCGGACCATGATCCGCTCGAGGCGGTTGTTCACCGTCTCCTCGTCCCAGAAGTAGCCGCCCCGGTCCTGGACCCATTCGAAGTAACTCACGGTCACTCCGCCCGCGTTGGCCAAGATATCCGGGATGACGAAGACGCCCTTCTGGTTCAGGATGCGGTCCGCCGCTGCGGTGGTCGGCCCATTGGCGCCTTCACAGATGATCCGGGCCTTGATGCCCGGCGCGTTGTCATGGGTGATCACGTTCTCCAGCGCGGCGGGCACCAGGACGTCGCAGTCGAGGGTCAGCAGCTGCTCGTTGGAGATCTGCTGGGCGTTCTTGTAGGTGTTGAGCAGTTTGCGCCCGTGTACGTGGGCGAAGACGTCCGCGAGATCGAGCCCCTTCGCATTGTAGATCCCGCCCGACTTGTCGCTGACGGCGACGATGGTCATGCCGGCCTTGCTCATGAGGTCGGCGGCCACGGAGCCCACGTTTCCGAAGCCCTGGACCGCGACCCGGGTGCCCTTGAGCGGCATCTTGAGCTTCTTGAGGGCCTCGCGGGTCACGAACATGCAGCCCCGCCCCGTCGCCTCACGGCGGCCGAGCGAGCCCCCCATCTCGATGGGCTTGCCAGTCACCACCGCGGTGACCGTATGGCGCTTGTGCATGGAATAGGTATCCATCACCCACGCCATCACCCGCTCGTTGGTATTGACGTCGGGTGCCGGCACGTCGGAATCGGGACCCAGGGTTTCGATGATGGCGGAGGTATAGCGGCGGGTGAGGCGTTCGATCTCGGCGTTGCTCATGGATGGGGGATCACAGACCACTCCGCCCTTGGCGCCGCCGAATGGCAGGTTGACCACGGCGCATTTCCAGGTCATCCAGGCCGCCAGCGCCTTCACCTCATCCAGCGTGACCTGCAGATCGAAGCGGATCCCGCCCTTGGCGGGTCCGCGCGAGGTGTTGTAGATGACGCGGTAGCCCGTGTACACCTCCACCTCGCCGTTCTCGCGCAGCACCGGCACCGAAACGATCATCTGCTTCTCCGGCATCCGCAGAATCCGGTACAGACCGGGCTCGAGGCTGAGCCGTTCCGCGGCGTCATCGAACCGGGACATCATTTCCTCGAAGGGATTCTCGGCTGCGAGGAAGCGGTCCTTCTCGGGCCGCATGACGTTCTGGCTTGGGCGGGCACTGGTCGAAGTCATAGCATCTCCGTTGGTCGTTACAGGCGCTCGGCCGGCGTGACGACGGCGTCCAGCGCTACGGCGATCAGGTCGCCGCCTTCTTCCCACGTCAGGTCCAGCACCGCCACGAGCGGCTCGGGCGCATCCGATGGCCACCGGTCGCGCAGCTTCACGGCATCCTTTTCCGTGATGACCAGGTGGTCGGCGCGGCGGGCGGCGTGCGCCAGCCAGGCGATATCCTCCTGGCGGTACTCATGATGATCCTTCCACGTCGCGACCTGCACAGCCGCTCCGGTGGCTTTCGTCTGGGTGACGAAGCCTTCGGGGTCGCCGATGGCCGAAGCCGCTACCACCCGGCGCCCGGCCAGGTCCGCGGGGGCGACCGGCGTCGCGGACAGCATCCCCTCAAGGCGAGCCAGGCCCAGGTGAGCAATCGCCACCGGCTTGCCGACCCGGGCCCGCAAGTCGAGCGCGAGCGCTTCCGCCGCCTCCGAGCTCGCCCTCCGGCGGGTCACCACGATCAGGTCCGCACGCTGCGCCTGTCCCAGCGGTTCGCGCCACGGTCCAGCCGGGAGCGGCCACCGCACGGCCCGGGTCGTCTCCGCGCTGACCACCAGGATGTTGAGGTCCCGGCGGACGTCGAGCCGCTGATAGGCGTCGTCCAGCACGAGCACGGTTGCCCCGCGCGCCAGGGCCCGCTCTGCCCCCGCGACCCGGTCCGGGTCAGCGACGATGTGGGCCCCTGGAAGCGCCCGGGCATGCACGAG
>DASPUE010000230.1:0-2385 GCA_035623055.1 Gemmatimonadales bacterium | reverse complement strand
ATCGTCCCCCAGATCGAGCCACAGGTGACCATCGCTGGAGCCAATGCTGGCCTTGGTCCACCGAATGCTGTAGTGCCCCGTATAAGCGGCCCGGGCGCTGTCGGAAAGCGCGAGCGATATCGGGCGGATCGGGGGAGGTGAACCTTCGGGAAGCCGGCGGATCCAGATGTTGCGGAAGCGAACTAGGTCGCCATGGTCCTGCAGTTCGAGCGGCAGGCGGTCGGGGTGGGGCGCATACGGCAGACGCGCGAGCCAGGTAGTCGGTCCAAGCAGCTCAGCGTTGTTCTGCACCGGCACCCCGTTCTGGAACACGGTCATCCGTGCTGGAGACAGCAGCGCGCCCTGCGCACTGAAGCGAGGCCGACGGAAGATCACGTCATAGCTCTGCCACGACCCAGGGGGCAGCGAGACGTTGTAGAGCGGCGGGTACTCACCGTAGATCGACCCCGCCTGCCCGTCGGGATAGGTGTCGTTCTGATAGGAGTCCAGCACCTGAAGCTCGTAGCGGCCCATCAGGAAGACTCCGCTGTTGCCCCGGTCCTGGCTGCTTCCCTTCGGCGGCGTCGGCTCGGCCCACTCCAGGTGCAGCTGAACGTCGCCGAACGAATCGACGGTGGCAATGCCTCCTGAGCCGGGGAGCACCTCGAAATACCCATCCCGCACCTTCCATGGGGCTGGCTTGCCGTCCCGACCGACCCACCGGTTGAGGCTCGATCCATCGAACAGTACCTCCGCCCCCGCCGGCGGCCGCGCCGGCATCGGAGCGATCGCCGGCGCTACCACCTCCGGTCGCGGGCGGCTCATCTCGTGAATGCGCCACCCGTCCGAGGCTTGGGCCGCAACGCCGCCCGGTGCGAGAAGCCCGAGGCAACAGAAGGCAGTCAGTCGGGCAATTGAGGGGCGCATGGGAGTCCTCGCGTCGAGTGGCGGTGCGGTCAGGCCGAACGGACGGGGAGTAAGTTGAACTTCTTCCCGTCATGGCACAAACACACTGATTCGCGAGGGCCCCCCTCCTAGCGCTCGGCCCGATCGCCGGCGCCGCTCACCAGCGCCACCAGCGCGTCCACTTCCGCCGGCGCCAGACTCAGGTCCGGCATGCGGACGGGATAGTCGCCGATTCGAGGGAGACTCGTGGGATCGGTGAGGCGCTGGCGAACGTACTCGGCCGCGAGACGCCTGCCGGTCAGCACCGGAGCTTCCGCTACGACTCGGTTCAGGGTCGCGAACTCCGGGACATCACCGTTGACGTGGCAGGTGCCGCAGCCCTTGGCCACGAACAACCGGCGCCCCACTTGCACGGAGGAAAAGCTCGGCCGCTCGCCGCCCGCGCGGATGACCGGGATCGGCAGGAGGGTGAGATCACCCCAGCCGTTGCCGCTGAACCCGCTCCTGATCGTGAGTCGCAGGTCCTCGGTCGCCGGAACCCTGAGCGTGGCCAGGTAGTGACCGGCACTGGAGCCGGGCTTTGTGTCGATCGTGAATGGGTCCGTCCCGCCCGCCTGCACCAGCAGCGTGCCATCCAGTCCGGTAAGCAGAGTCTTTCCGTGCTGCCGCACAGTGTACTCAATCGCGTAAGTGGTTCCGGCTTCGAGGTACTCGGGTGGATTCTCGACGGTGATGACGGCCCAGCCGCCGACCAGTCCGTTCGTGCCCAGCGCGGCCGCCAGCGCGGCCGCGACCAGCTTGAGCATCGGCATGCCATTCTCCGGTGAGGGGTGCGAATGGGATGTCGCGAGAACCAAAAGGGTTTACCGGGAGCCGGCGCGGCGGGCGGTGGCGGTGGCCAGGCGGTGTATGATTGGGGCACCAACCTATGCACTTCCTCCTTACCCCGGTCGGATCGAGTGGTGATGTCCATCCCTACGTGGGGATCGGAGCCGTCCTGCGTGCCCGCGGGCACCAGGTCACGCTGCTCGCCGCCGAACCTCATCGCCCAGTTGCGGAACGGGCTGGCCTCGAGTTTGGCGCATTGAACTCGGCGGAAGAGTATCACGCCGCCACGCTCGATCCCGATCTGTGGCACCCACGGCGTGGCCTCGCCAAGGTGATGACCCTGGTGGCATCCGGCCTCGAGGCGGGCTGGCGGCAACTCGAGGCCCACTATCGCCCGGGACACACCATCCTGGTGGGCCACCCGCTCGCCTTTGTCACCCGGTGCTTCGAGGAGAAGAGCGGGGCGCCGGCGGCGACCCTGCACCTCGCGCCCTCCAGCCTCCGCACGGCGTATCGGGTCCCGGCGTTTCCTCCCCACGTGGACATCTCCGGCTGGCCGCTCCCGCTCAAGCGGGCCTTCTGGGCGGTGGTGGATCGTCTGTCCGTCGACCCGCTCATCGTGCCGGCTCTGAACCGCTTTCGCGCGGAACGCGGCCTGGCCCCGGTCCGACG
>DASPUE010000229.1:0-8507 GCA_035623055.1 Gemmatimonadales bacterium | reverse complement strand
GCAGTCGCCGTGACCTTCGCCAACTATGCTCTCGGCCTGGCCGGCCTCCCGACCAGCTATGCGACCCCGGTTGCCGGCTCCGCCATCCTGCTGCTCACCGCGGTCAATTATCTCGGCATCCGTCCCGGTGCCGCGACCACGAACATCTTCACGTTGCTCAAACTCGCCGCGCTCGCCTTCCTCATCCTCGTTGGCCTGGGGAGCGGGGCCACGCCCACACCGGCCGTGACGGACCCCCTGCCATCCGGCGGCACCTTTCTGGCCGTCGCCGCGGCGTTGGTCCCGGTGCTGTTCGCGTTCGGCGGGTGGCAGCAGACCAACTTCATCGCGGAGGAGATCGTCGAGCCGCACAAGAATCTGCCGCGCGCATTGGTGCTGGGCGTGGTGATCGTGGTCGTCGTGTACCTGCTCGCCAATGTCACCTACCTCCGGATCCTCGGCCAGGCCGGCCTCGCCGCGAGTGCCGCTCCCGCCGCGGATGCGCTTCGCAGCCGGCTCGGAACGACCGGCGCCACCGTGATCAGCGCGGGGATCGCGGCATCGACCTTCGGCTTTCTCAATCTCGTGATCATGGTGTCGCCTCGGGTGTACCAGACCATGGCAGCCGACGGCCTGTTCTTCCCGGCCTTCGCGCGTCTGCATACCCGGTATCGGACCCCCAGCGCCGCCATCGTGGTGCAGGGTCTCTGGGCGATTGCCCTGCTGGTCACTGGCCGCTACGGGGCACTGCTCGACTATGTCGTATTCTGCGACTGGATCTTCTTCGGGTTGGCGGTAGTCTCACTCTTCGTACTGCGACGCCGTGACCACGCGGCCGGACTGCCGGAGCCGCCCGCCGCATTCCGGGTCCCCGGCTGGCCGGTGACGCCGGCGCTCTTCGTGCTGGCGTCGGGCTACGTGGTGATCGGCTCGATCAGTTCCAATCCGCACAACGCGCTGCTCGGCGTCTGCATTCTGTTGCTCGGGGTCCCCGTTTTCCTCTACTGGCGGAGGCAGACGGCCACACGGCCCTGAGCCAGACGCCGCGTGGGTCCGCAAAAAACTTGCGGCCCTCGGGGTTATGACCCCGAAGGCCGCTCGCGTGACGTGGGCCCGGTCAGCTTCTCTTTTCAAGACGGATGCTGCCGTTCACCGTGGTCAACTCCAGGCTGCGGCCTCCCTCGCCGATGCGCCCCTTCAGGGAGTTGGGCCGCATCCGGCCGCTCACGGTGATCGGGAAGTCGCTCTCGACCGAGCCGTTCACCGTCGTGGCCGAGACGTCCGCACTGGCGTTTCCCGGCAGCTCGACCGTGATGCCCCCATTCACCGTGGTGAAGCGGAGAGCGTCCTTCCAGTCGGCGCGGCCCAGGTGGGCGCTGATCGAGCCGTTCACCGTCGTCCCCTTCGCCAGCCCTCCGGTCTCGATATCCACGTCGCCGTTGACCGTGGTCAGCTCCGCGTCCCCAGCGAGGTCTTTGGCGCTGACATCGCCATTCACCGTGCTCCCAACCAGTATGACCCCAGCAGGGACCCGGACTTCGAACGCCACCTCGACGTCGTCGTCCTTGTTGTCGTCGTTGCCGCCGCCGCTCCGGCACTCGTTGGCCCAGCCACCGTGCTTGGCGGGATACACCGCGCAGATGGTCACGCCACTCGACCCCTCCACCACCTTGATCTCCACCTCGGCGGGATCGCTCCGCTTGGCGTGCTTGGTCGCGGTGACCTCCGCTTCCTGTCCGGTCGCACGGCTGGCCCGGATCGGTCCGTTGATTCCGCGAACTTCGAGGGTCTTGCCGGTAGCGAGGACCCCGTGCCAGCGGAAATCCTGGCCCACGAGCCGCAGTGGCACGAGCATGAATGTCGCAAGCAGCAGCGCAGAAGACCGCATGGGACGACTCCTGTATGGATGAGCGTTCACGACCAGACGTTTGGGTACGAACTAGGGCTTTCGCGGCGGGGCGGTCTTCCGGATCGACACGGTCCCATCGAACGATGCCAGATCCAGCCGCGCGCCGCCGCTGCCCAGTGTGAAATCCATGCGCCCCCGGCCATGGGTCTCGCGCAGGGTCACCGGATAGTCCGACTTGAAGTCTCCGCTGAACGTAGAGACCGTGACCTCGGCGTTGATCGACTGGGAGACCACGGTGACGTTGCCATCGTGCGAAGAGAGCCCATAGCGGCCCCCGGCCCGGATCGGCCCGGTGAACTCGATGGCACCGTCCACGGTGCTGGCCTCGACCGCGGAGGATTCCACCCCGTCGAGCAGGATGTCGCCGTCGACCGCCGTCGCCTTCACGTCTCCCTTGATGCCGCGAAGGGTGATCTTGCCGTCCACGGCGGAGATCTGAATGCGTCCCGAGGCTCCCGTCAGTTCGATGTCCCCATTCACCGATGAGAGCGACACGAAGCTCGCTCCCCCCTGGACGCTGACGGCCCCCTCCACCGAAGAGACCGAGACCTCACCCCGTGCGCCGCTTACCCGCACGTCGCCGCTCTGGCTGGAGAGGTCGAGCGCCATCTCCGCGGGCACCGTGAGGCGCCAGTTCACCTCCGACGGTCCGTAGCGGGCGCGGGCCCGAAGGCTCATGGTACGACCACTCTGATCGACATCGATCCGGGCATCATCGTCGTCGGTTTGGACCCGCACGGTGTTCTGGTTCCAGGTCTCCACCGTGATGCTCCCGTCCGCGCTCGACAATTCGAGCCGGGTGGTGCCACGGACCGCGATGCTGGTATCGGTCCCTTGTGGCGTCAGGACGAGAGCGGCAAAAAGCAGCAGCATGGAACTCCTTTCGGACTCAACTCACGGCGCGGGTCAGCGCCGCGGCACGACGCAGCAGATCAAGCTTGCGCAGCCGAGTCTGGGTGAGATGGGCGCGCAGGTAGCTGTTGGCGGGATCGGCTGCCAGGGCACGCTCCGCCTCGCCGATGGCACGGTCCACCAGCTTGAGCTTCTCCTCGACGACCCGGACCGTCGCCGTGTCGAGCTTCCCCCGCCCCGCCTCCAGCTCGGCCTGCAGCTCACTGACGGCGGCCTCATAGCCGCGCCGCGCGGGCCGATCGGCCACCGGCGTTGCCTCGGATGGAACGACGGACGGCTCGGCGCCCCCGGCGGAAGCCTGGGTCAGGCGCGGAGCCTGCCGCCAGAGGAGACTGGCGACCGCGCCGCCGGACAGCAGCATGATCACGATACCGGCGGCGAGCAGTTGGGGAATCGACAGGCTGATTCGCCGCCTGGGCGAGGGCGTCGCGCCGATCGCCGCCGCGACGCCCGGCCAGAGGTCGGCTCGTAGGGGACGGTCCTCGAGCGATTGCGCCCGCGCGACCACTCGCCTGAGCTGTGTCAGGAGCGCGGCGCACTCGGCGCAGCCGGCCAGGTGGGATTCTACGATCCCGGTTTCCCCCGGCTCCAGTTCGCCGTCGATGAGCAGGGAGAGTTGTTCGGGCGATGGGTGGGTCATCGGATCACCCCAGCGACTGGCGCAACGCCATGCGCGCGTAATGAAGTTGCGATTTCGAGGTCCCGACCGAGATGCCGAGCATGCCGGCAATCTCCTCGTGACGGTATCCCTCGACATCGTGCAGCACGAATACCTGCTTGGCTCCCGGCGACAGTCCTGCGATCGCGCCCTCGAAATCGATGCCCGCCGCAGGAGACGGACCGCGGCCCGGATGCTCCAGCCCACCTGCCGGATCCTCCACGAACAACTTCCGCCACCGGCCCCGGGAGGTCCTCCGGTTCAAGATCACGTTCACCGCCAACCGGTGCAGCCATGTTGCAAAAGCCGCCTCTCCTCGAAAGGTCCCGAGCTTCTGCCAGGCCCGCAACAGAATCTCCTGGGTGACATCGTCGGCATCCTCCCCCAGCATGCGCACCACCAGGGTGTGAATCCGGGTCACGTGGCGGCGATACAACCGCTCAAAGGCGTGCGCATCCCCGCTCGCCGCGAGGGCGGCGTCAACGGCATCGGCGTCTGAGGCGACGGCGTCGGAGGTCCGCAGCTGATTCGTTCCCGATGAAGTGAGTGTCATGCGCGAGGTTAGACAGCGACCCGCCGTCGCAGGGTTGGAAGCCCGGCCGCGACCTGTGGCGACCCACCAGCGGCTTCCACAAGCTCTTACGCCACAAGCACCTGCGTCACCGTTTCGAGGCCTAATGTCGGGGGCCCCGGAAACCGAATATAAGGAAGAGACCTCACCATCCGGATCGGGCTTCGCCCGGTTCACCTGGAGCTCCATGCGCGACACTGCGAAGACGGCGAATCAAACCGAAGCGCCGGCGCGTCTGCCGCGCACGGCCCGGGTCCTCGTGGTGGACGACTCCACCACGAACCAGCTAGTCGCCGCCGTGATACTGGAGCGACTGGGCTGCAAGGTCCAGTTCGCCGCCAATGGCGCCGAGGCCCTCGAGTTCATCGCCCAAGAGCCATTTCAGGTCGTGTTCATGGACTGCATGATGCCGGTGATGGATGGCTACGAGGCCACTGAGGCAATCCGCCGGCTGCCGGGCTCGGCCGGACGGACGCCGATTGTGGCCATCACCGCCGCTGCGATGCCGGGTGACCGCGAGCGTTGCCTGGCGGCCGGCATGGACGACTATCTGAGCAAGCCGGTCTGGCCGGAGCAGCTCGAGAAGGCACTGATCCGGTGGACCACGCCGTGAGTCCCCCGACACCCTGGATGAGGGTTTCCGCCGCGCCGGCTCCAGCCCCGGCCGCACGATGTGACGGCATCGATCCCTCCCTGCTCGACGACATCGTACAGATGCCCAACGGGGGCATCGGGTTGGTGCGCGAGCTGATCGCCATGTTCTTTGACGAGGCGCCCGGCCGCCTCGCGGAGCTGCGACTGGGAATCGCGGCGGCCGACGGACAGCGCATTGCGGCCGTTGCCCATGCAACGAGAGGCGGTGCCGGAACGGTAGGCGCCACGCAGCTTGCCACCCTCTGCGGCCGACTGGAGGCCGACGGGCGCGCTGGGCGGCTGGCGGGTGCCGAAGAAACCCTGGTGGCCATCGAGGTGGAATTTGCGCGGGTCCGCGGTGCCTTGGAGCGGCGGGTAGCCGAACTGATGGCAGGGAGATGACCCTCCGGTCACGGGGCCTCTCCTGACGCGATCCACCCAGCAGAAAAGCCGGGAACTCGCGTCCCCGGCTCTTCCGCCCTCACGCCGGTCCCCTCCGACCGGCGCCCTCCCTCATCTCAACTACCTAGTGCACCTCCACCCTCGCCCCGGCCAGGGCACGAACTAGATCGGTCGTGGAGACCACCCCGACCAAGCGACCCTCGAGCTCGACGAACAGCCGGTGTACCTCCAGATACAGCATCCGCTGCGCGGCATCCTTGAGCTCAGCATCGGGAGTGATCGTCTGTGGCCGAGGGGTCATGACCTCCTGCACCAGCGTCTCCTCGAAGACCGCCTCCCGGGATTCTGGATCGTTCCGTTCGGCTAGTAGTTCCAGGATGTCACTGTTGGACAGGACCCCCGCCAGTCGGCCATGATCGTCGACGACCGGGACCCCGGTCACATGGCTCTCGGCGAGTAACGCGATGGCTTCGCCGACTGTGTCGGTACCGCGGATGGTCTTGAGCTCGGTCTGCATGACATCGGCGATGCGCATACTCACCTCCGCGATGAGGTTCCGTCCGCAGGAAATACGCATCCGCCGCGGTGAACGAATCGTGAACCCGGGATGAGAGTAGATTGGCGCAATCGGACCCCGTAAACCCCGGACCCCCGGTCGGCATCCCATCCCCCGATGACCCCTCGCCTCCCAGCGCTGTGAACGACACGGTGCGCCTCGCCCAGCAGGGCGATCCGGTGGCATTTCGGGCCCTGTACGAGGCCCACGTCGGTCAGGTCTATGCCCTTTGTCTTCGGCTGGCCGGTGACCGGAGCGAGGCCGAAGAACACACCCAGGATGTGTTCGTCCGGTTGTGGCAGCGGCTCTCGAGCTTCCGGGGGGAAGCGGCATTCTCGACCTGGCTCCACCGGCTCGCGGTGAACGAGGTGCTACAGGCGCGACGCACTGCCGGGCGGCGTTCGGCCCGGGTGACACTCGCGGGAGGCGAGGAGGTACTGGAGAGCGCCAGTCAACCGGAGCGACTACCGGACACCGACCTCGCCGGAGCGGTCGCCGCACTGCCCGAAGGTGCCCGGACTGTATTCGTGCTGCACGATATCGAGGGCTACCAGCACGAGGAGATCGCCCGTATGTCGGGGATCGCGGAAGGAACGTCCAAGGCGCAGCTCCACCGGGCGCGCCGACTCCTCAGGGAGGCCCTGCAGCGATGACTCCATGTGCCGAATTCGCCATCTGGCTCGATGACTATGTCGACGGCGCGCTCTCGCCGCTGGATCAGCAACGGGTCGAAGCGCATCTGGCAGTGTGCCCGGGGTGCCGGGCAGAGGTGGAGACCCTGCGGCAGCTCCTGGTCGAGACGCGCCAGCTCCCCAGATCGATCCTGCCGGAACGCGATCTGTGGGCCGGGATCGCGGCGCGACTCGCCCCCGCGCTCTCTCCGCTCGGCGCCCGGCGCGGTCCACCATCCTCGGCCGTGCACAGACTGGGACTGCTCGCCGCTGCGCTGGCCTGCATCCTCCTCGGGGCGGTCCTGGCTACGCTCTGGCAGCGCCACGCGCCTCCCACCGGGTTCGCGGCGGAGCAAACCCGCTACAACGCCGCGGCCGCGGCCCTCGCCGATCAGCTCGCGCAGAAGCCGTCCGGACTCTCCCCCGCTACTCGAGCCGTGGTGGAGCGCAATCTGCACATCGTGGATGCAGCGATTCGCGAGGCGGAGACCGCGCTGAGCCACGACCCCGGCAACTCCGCCCTGGAACAGATGCTCGTCGCCCGCTACCAGCAGCGCCTCGCGCTGCTCAGGCGCGCCACCCAGAATGAGCGCGCGGAGAGCTGATATGCGTTCTCTCTCACTCTCGGTAATCGCGACCGTAGCGGCGCTGCTACCCGCCGTGCCGCTGGCCGGCCAGGAATCGGTCGCCACGGGACGTCACGCGAGCCACGACGCCGCCATCCGGATCTTCTCCTTGACTGGCTCGCTTCGCATCACCACCTGGACCCGCGACAGCGTCTCGGTGCGCGGACGGGTGGACCAGTCGGCGGGCCAGCTGGCGCTTTCCGGAGGAGACGCGGCGGTGAAGATCGCCGTGGAGCCGCCGGCGGAGCGGGCGCCAAACGGCACAGCGGACCTCGACATCCAGGTGCCGGCAGGGGCCCGACTCTGGGTCAAGTCGTCCGGCGCCGAGGTCGACATCACGGCGGGCGGAGGGCAGATCGAGGTGCAGAACGGCAGCGGCAGGGTGCGGGTGGCGGGCGAGGCAGAGAGCGTGAACGTCGAGACGCTCGACGGAAACGTCGAGCTGGTGGTCCACAGCCCCACCGCCCGGGTGCGCACGGCCAGTGGGACCATTGTGGCCCGCAATGTGGTCCGGGAACTCGACGCCTCAAGTGTCAGCGGACCCCTGCTGGTGGGCATGGAGGGGCCTATCGCACGGGCCCGCCTGGAGACCGTGTCGAGCGAGATCGCCTTCAAGGGTACGCTCGAGCCAGAGGGCAGCCTCGACGCCGAAACCCACGGCGGCGATGTGGAGCTCCGCCTCCCGGCGACGCTGGGCGCCGCCTTTCACCTCGTGAGCTACGGCGGCGGGCTGGTCAACGAGATGGTACCTGCCAGCGTGGTGCGAAAGGGCCCGGGCAAGGGCGAGTGGACCTTCCAGACCGGAGACGGCCGCGCCACCGTCGAGGTCCGCACCTTCAAGGGAACGGTGACGCTCAAGGTGAGAGGGGAGCCGCCGGTCTCCAAGGAGTGAGCCGGAGCCCTCTCAGCCGGCGGTGGGAAATCGAGGAATGCCGACGACCTGACCGGGCGGGCTATCTCCGTCCTCCGAATCATCGAGACCGAAGTACCATCCGACTTCGTCAAGCAACTCGTCCTCGGTGGACACTCCGGTGAGGATGGTCTCGGCGTACCCCGGCTCGACCAGCACATATCCAAAGGGATAGTCGAGACCCCGCAGACTGATGATGCGCCGCGGTCCTCCCTCCAATTCCACGACGATCGAGTCCGAGGTGGTTGCGACCAACGCAATGTCCTGATCGGCGAGGGCGGGCGCGATCTGGGCGGTGTAGCTGCGGAAATCGTCGAGCAGGTCGGCCCCTTCGCCACTGGCCAGCGTGTCCGAGGCAGCGAGCCAGAACGCGACGACCGTGGATTTCTTGACCACCGGCACCGCCGTGCCCGGATGACCAACCGTCTGTTCGGCGTGCGGCCGCCGGACCACCCGACCAGGGTGGCAGGCGATGAGGAGACCAAGGGCGAAGACCAGGTATCGCACGGATACTCTGCCAAGCGAGTGGGTCGGCTGCATTCGACTTGGGATCATAACCTATTGGACATCATAATGTTGTGACGGCTGAACCGTTGGACAGCAAGTACCCACTTGCTTGCAAGCGCCGGCCTCGCTACATCTTCGCCCACCTATGGAAGACATCCGGGAGCGAATCCTCG
>DASPUE010000228.1:0-3844 GCA_035623055.1 Gemmatimonadales bacterium | reverse complement strand
TGGCTTCACGCCAGCGGGGGATGAGCGCGGCGAAGACGCAGGCTCCGATCAGGGCCAGAGAAGCGGCGTAGGCCAGCCCCCGCCCGAGGGCGAACAGATCGAGGGGAAGTGGTCCGGCGTCGTGGTCCACGGCGAAGGTCCGGCTTCAGGGCGCCGGCTTCGCTGCCGGATCGTAGGTGAAGGTGTACATCCCGTGGACCACGTGCCCGTCCTTGGAGCCGGTGCGCCACATCACCATGTATTTCCCAGGCGCGAGGGCGACAGGGACAGGGCCGCCAACGGACAGGGTATCATCGGTGGCCGCGAGCTTGATGACGGCGACCGGTGAATGGTCCTCTTTCATCAGACTGGCCCCGGAGAGGGCGAGCTCCGGCTGTTCGCTGAACCAGAGGCGCACCTGGGTGGGAGCGCGGTTCACGGTCCCGTTGATTGCCGGCTCGGCTTTCACGAGGTGAGTATGGACGAGGGAAACCGGCGCCGCGACAACCAGCGTCGCCAGCACTCCAAGGGCAACCTTTGCTGACAACATCAGAGACTCCTTCAGTGCGTGTAACTTGTCTTTCGGCCGCGCAATTCGGGGGCGCGGGAGGTGGAATTCTAACAGCCCCGGTTCAAGCTTGCCCGGGACGGATGGGTGCACCGGGAAATACCCTCAGGGAGAAGTGACAATGCGATCGTTACCACGGGTGACCCGGCATTCGGCCACAGTCCTCCTTCTGGCAATCGCCGGGTGCGGGCGGGGAGGCGGTCCGCCCCTCGCGGAACGCAACGGCCTTCGGATCATGTCGGGGTACGCGCATCCGTCGGCTGGCCAGGCTGGCGCCGCCTACTTCACCATCGTCAATCGGGGAGGTGTTCCGGACACGCTCTCCGGCGCCTCCGGGGCCACCAGCGGATCCGGTATGGTCATGAGTACCTCGGCCGGGCGAATGATGTCGATGGCGGTTCTACCCATTGCCACCGGCGCGGAGGTCAAGATGGTGCCCGGCGGTACGCACATCATGTTCGGCGGGCTGGGCCGGGATTGGGCCATCGGCGACACGGTTCACCTCACCCTGCACTTCGCGCATGCCGGAGCAGTGGAGGTCACTGTACCGGTGCTACCCTATGGGGAGATTCCCTGAGGATCTCCGGTCACCCACCGATGCTGAGCCGCAACTGGACGCTGCGCGGGCGCCCGACCGAGGGCCCGCTGAAGAAGGTCCCTTTGAGGAGATAGTGGTGGTTGAGGAGGTTGTCGACGAAGAGCTCCGGCCGAATGGTGGTACGGCCGGCGACCAGGTCGTACCCCGTGCTGGCATTGAGGATGAAGCTCGGCGAGACCTTGATGGACTTGTTGAAGTCGAACAGTCCAGTTCCGTACGTCGAATCCGGATTGGCGCCGTTGGTAAGGCCGGTGCCGAAGATCCCCGTGGCAGAGACATAAAAGGAGCGCGAGGAGTAGGTCAGTCCGCCGGTGACGGAGAGCCGCTGGTCGTGATCGAGGTCGAAGAAGCCGGTCGGGGCCTCCTCGGGGAAGAAGCCGCCCGTCACCGGTCCATGGCCGTAGGCATGGCTCAAGGCGGCGTTGAGGAATCCACTCACCGGCCCGCGAGGCCGGATCTCCAGGACAGTCTCGATCCCGTTGATGTAGACCGTGGCGATGTTCACGGAGGTGACGATCGCCGAGCCGGGCACGGTGTTGTCATCGATGCCGGGGCTGCTCGCCTTGTGGTACCCCGAGAGCTTCATGACCACACCAAAGGGAAAGCGATGCACGTAGCCGAGCTCGAAGAAGTGATCTCGTTCGGGTAGGGTCGGCTCGGCCGCGACACCCGCCTGAGCCACGCTGGTGATGGCGCGGAGGTCCTCAACGTTGGTGGGGATGAAGAGGCGCCCGTAATAAGCCCAGAAGGTATTGGAGGGATCGGGGAAGAAGCTGAGCCTGACGCGGGGGCTCCATTGGTGCTGGTTGCCGGCGAACGGCGCGTCATGGTTATCGAACCGGATCCCGGTGCGGAGTTCCCACTTCTCGGACAACCCCAGCGCGGTCTGGGCGTAGACGCCGACGTCGCTACCCCGAAGCGACGAGTTGGAGGACGGTCCCCGATTCCCGGCCGAGTCTGTCGTCACGAAGTCTTCGTTGCCACGGGTCAGTGACGCGAGCGTGCCCACCTTGAACTCGAGACCGTGCCGTGGGCGAAGGGTGTAGTCGAGCTTGATCCCGAAGGTCTGAAAGCCCCGGTCCTCGCTCAGGTTGTACGGGGTCAGGGTGTCCGGGAAGAAGATGAACGAGGGCTGGTCGTTCTTTCCGGGAGTGTACTTGAGGCTCCCGTCACGGAAGAACGGGCCGACGAACAGCTCCGCCGGCGTCCCGACCGCCGAGGACGTGTCACCGCCGAAGCTGTGACGCCACCCCAGGTTGATGAATCCGTTGATGTCCTGCTGGTGATCGTCGATCACGCCATTGGTGGAGTCGAACGGAACCGCGAACCGGGTGCGGGAACGGCTGACGTCCAGGTTCAGGACATCGTGCGGGCCGGGCACGAACTGCACCTTCCCGAACCCATAGAGATCGGTGCCGTCGTTGTGGTAGTTGATCGGCTCGAAGGAGATCGGATTAGCGACGACAGGATCGAGGCGCATATCCGTGGCCTGGCGCGTTCCCGACAGGTAAAAGCCCCACTTTCCCGCATTGGTGCTGAGCGCCGCGCTCTGGCCGTTCGATGAAAAGGAGCCGCCGTACCCCGAAAGACCGTAGTGAAAGCCGCCGGTCGGAATCCTGGTCATGACGTTAACCACCGCGGCGACCTTGCCGCCGTACTCCGCGTCCCATCCTCCCGTCTGAAAGTCGATCCGGTTCACCACCGCCGGATCGAACAGCTCGTTGAGGCTCCCCGAGATTCCAGATGGGACGGGTACGCCATCCACATAGTAGGTGTACTCCGCATGCTGGCCCCGAATGTGGACCTCACCGGTCGGAGCCCGGGCTGCACCGGCGATTGCCTGCTGGAGGATCTGTGAGGTGGTCGCCGTCGGAGCTCCATGGTAGTCATCCTGCTTAAAGGTCTGATCGCCGCTTCGAGTGTCGACCCCGAGTGGGGTAACTGAGGCTCGGGTCTCGATGGTCGTGAGCTCGACCGGCGCAGCGGTCAGGGCGAAGTCAGCGGTGACGGTAGCGCCGTCCGGGACCGAGATAGACCGCGATTCGGGGCGAAAACCGATGAACAGCACGCCGACGTCGTAAGTGCCCACTGGCAGATTGTGGATGGTGTAGCGGCCGAATTCATCGGTCGAGGTGACGGACACAACTCGGCCGTTCTGGACGGCACGGACCTCGGCGCCCGGAACCGGCTTGTGAGCCGCTGTGTCGGTAACTGTCCCTACGATGTTCCCAGCCGCGGGTGGGGCAGCGCTGGAGCGATCGGGCGCCGCGAGGGAGAGGACGATCAGTATCGCTGCTCCGGAAATCCCCGAGGCGATCGGGCGACCTGCCTCGGTTGTCGGGGTGACGGGTCGAAGCGCCATTGAAGCCTTCCATGCATGGAGTCAGCGCCACGAGTGCGACCCTCGCCACAGGATGTGGAGGGCCCTCGATGACCGGGTGGTCGCCACTCCGCCGAGTCGCGGCGGGGTGGCGGCGCGCAATTGTCAGGAGTCGGGGTGAATCGCGCGGTGGCGCGAGTGCTCAGCTGCGGGCGGGAGGAGCGCGGGAGTGGTGGGGTGGGAAGTGAACGAGCGGGACGATCCGGTTCGCCGCCAGCGGAGCCCCGGAGGCAGGCAGGCGGGCGGCGACGTGATAGGGAATCGCTCCTGGGGCCTGAAGTCGGAGATCACCCAGTACCCTGGCCAGAACGCAGTGATC